>CAMAFR010000043.1 GCA_945833835.1 uncultured Bacteroides sp. | reverse complement strand
TCAAGCTCAAACATTTGTATCCTATTGTCACTTTTTAGACTTTACAGACTACTACTCCCCAACCGTCTATTATGGTATCCCTAAAAATTCAGATGCTGGTTTGACATTCCACGTATCTTTTAAGCTGCACTCCACCACCGGTGAAACCATCCTGGTAAAAGATGCGACTGTATGGGTGCCGGGATCAGCCTGCGCATGGGATCCGAACAAGCAGTACACTTATATTTTCAAGATTACTAAAGATGCAACTGGTACAACTGAGAATATAGACGATGCAACCATTAAACCGGGTTCATCACAGGTAAACGGAAAGGCCCTCTACCCGATTGTCTTCGACGGATGCACGGTAGAAGATTGGGAGGCCCCCTCTGTTGATACTGATCACAACATCAACGACTAATCGGAACGACCAAAGGTCCTTCTGATTCCCTCTTCCCTCCCCCTGTTATCCTGAGCGATAGCGAAGGAACTGTTGACCGCTACGGCATTCGCTGCGCTATTGGACAGATCCTTCGCTTCGCTCAGGATGACAGTCCGGGAGGAAGTGAGGAAAGGCACTTGAATGACAGAGAGAACGGAAGGGAGGAACTGCGCCAGCGATTCTCCATTATTCACTCTTCATTTAATTAAAGTTTAACCGACAAAAAAAGAACCACAGAAAGAACGTGAAGCAACGAGCTATTTACCTACGGATACTGATCGCGAGCCTTGTCGCCCTGCTTGCCGCCTGCGGCAGCGACACCCCGGCAGCCACCGAGACAGATACCGAAAGCACCGACCCGATGCACTTCGGCCGTGCCACCCTCGGCGTCGAACAGACGGAGAGTGTGGGACGCGCCGCCGGTACGGCCTTACAGGCCGGCTTCTTGGTGAGCACCTACAAAGCCTACGGCGATGTCGCCCGCCAACAGACCGTGATGGACCGCTACGAGGCCCGCTACAAGGCGGACAACTGGAGCAACAGCGCGAAGTGGGAAACCGTGGGCACCCAGGCAGAGGGCTTCTACCAGACGCAGTACACCCGCTACTGGGACTACGCCCACTTCCCCTACCGCTTCCACGCCCTCTCGCCCTGCCCCAAGGACGACGGCACCAACACCCTGCTGACGGGCTTCGAGCTGACCGACACGCGGCTCACCCTGCCCCCCTCGGTCGCCTTCCAGAGCCAGACGGTCACCGACGGCATCCTCACGCCGACCACAGGAATCGACCCCTACGTGGTGGCACAGGCCGAACGCCGCTCTGCGGACAACGGCAGCACCGCCACCGACCACGACCTGCTGTCGGCCACCCCCGATGCCCCCATCCATACCGGGAGCGGCAGTCAGCCGAACCGGGCCGTGTCCCTGCCCTTCCACCACCTGACGGCCAAGGTGCGCTTCGGCATCTACACCACCGTGCCGGGAGACGAGCTGACGCGCCACGCCATCCACCACGTCACCTTCAACGCCCGCTCCGCCACCGGCTTCTGCACCGCGGCGAAAGGCTATTCCGCCACCCTCGGCGGCAGCACGGGTAACTTCCTGCAAGGCACCTTCGGCAGCCCCACCCGCTTGGCGGCCAACGCCGACCAACAACTGCTCTACTTCGGCGACACCACGCAAGACTCGGAGAACGCCGTGCTGGAGAAGCACCTCTCCAAGGCCGACGCCTACTTCTTCCGCGCCGAGCAGGGACTGGTGCAAATCCCCCAGACAGGCGTGGAGCTGAGCGGCACCGTGTGCGTCGGCTCCATGATCTACACCATCGACCGCCTCACCGTGACCGACGCGAACGGACAGCCCCAGACGCAGTTCGACTGGCAGCCCGGCCGCCTCTATACCTACTACATCGTCGTGACCAACCTGCAACCGCTGCAAATCAACTTCACCGCCAGCCTGGCCGACTGGGAGGACGTCGATGCCGAACTATCCACCGATTTAGAACAATAACAAAAAACACCCTACGATATGAAACAGACCTTCTACCCCCTTTGCCTCGCCCTCGGCCTCCTCGCCACGGCTTGCAGCTCCGATAGCCCCACCCTTCCGGACAACCAGCCGGAGAACGCCCTCAAGACCCCCATCACCTTCTCCTCCGGAGTAGCGGGAGGAAGTGTGGGGCGTGCTACTGTCATCACCGGCGGAGGAGGATTTACTTACAATGCTTTTGCAGCCAATACAGGGATTGTGATGAACATAGTGAGTCAAAAAGGATCGGACGCAACTTATCGTTCTACCCGCACGGTGGCGAAGACACAAGCATCTTCATCTGATGAGAACAACATCCTCTTCGAGTCCAATGATGTCCGTTATTGGGACGATGCTTTTGGCCGCTCCGCCAAGATGTCAGTCTATGCGGTGGCTGTGCCGGAAAAAGCATTGAGCACAGGAAGCACTGGATTAACAAAAACCTCATTGACGGGCTTCTCGGGAACCGAAGGAGCTTGGCAAGAAAATTCTATTGAATCCAAGATTATATGGACGGTTTCTACCACACAAAACACTACCACCATCGGTGATGAGGATTTGGTATATAGCAACAATGTGCAAAATGGAAATCGCATTGGCTTTACGCCGGATGTTGTTGAAGCAGTGGATGGCCCCGGCACTTTTGGCACCGGTCCCTTGAAATTCAACCATGCCTTGACACGCATCACGGTGAAGCTGAAAGAAGGCACCGGGTTTAATAACAGTAGCAATGATGACTTTCAGTTTGATTCAGGCAAAGAGATTGAATTGTTGGGAATGCCTTATAAAGGAACTTTGGATGTTGCTACCGGTACATGGAGTTCTACTTCACCTACTAATGTGAAAACAGCAAAACAATCAACAACTGAATCCGGTGTCAACTATATGCGTAGCGCACAGGTGTTGCCCGATTATACCATCACAAAGGACGATAATACCAACATGATGAAGTTCACCATTGATGGCAACACCTACTATGTGACGCAAGCAATGGTGTTCACAGCATTGAAAACACCATTATCACTCGGAGAAGATGTTGCAAGTATCACCATGGAACAAGGCAAGAACTACATCTTTACCTTGACCGTTAAAAAGACAGGCATTACCCTGACCGCCAATGTTGCGGAATGGCAGAATGTTACTGCAACGGAAGAAGAAGTAGAGAATGCCAATGGAAGAACCATGGACTTCTATACCGCAGCAGACGGATCTGCTTGCAATAGTTTTGACTTGTATCGTTTGGTCACTAATACGGAGAACTCCACGACAGCAACTTGGGGTGGTAACTATACAGAGAAGTTCTCTACTAAAGATAAAACTATTCCAGACGACGGCCAATGGACTACCGGCTGGTACTTTGAGACCAGTAATTCCTACTATCATTTCCGTACGGTCAATGTAGGAACTACTCTTCAAGAATCTGAGACTGAAAACCCTGACTACTTTACAATCACGTCCGGAGCACTTAATAATGACCCATCCTCTGGTAATGATTACCACTGGGGAGCACCGATTAAAAAAGAAGCCAGCAACATTCAGCATGACCCGGATAAAGGGTATGAAGACTATATCTCACCGGCCATCAATGCAACCGTCTCGCCCATCGGTATCACAGAGTTCCACACCATGAGCGACATTCACGTAGTGCTGAAAACCACAGATGGTGATGATGCGGTGAAGCTGTTTGATGACAGTGCCACACCCAAATACACTAAAATTACCTTGATGCGCTACTACAACACTGGTACCGTACTGATGGGAAATGGAAAGGTGGAGCCAAACACTACCACGGATGCCACGAACAGTGAAATCACTGCGCCATCAGAAAATAATTCAGGGGATTATTATGAAACAGATCCTACCAAGTCCAAAGCCTACACCTACCGGGTAGTCCCCCAACCCTTGGACTATAACAACGGCGCAGACCAACATATCGGCCTGGAAATCCTTACCCCCGACGGCAACAAGTACTTCATCAACCAGTTGAGCGACATTAAAGTACAAGGTAAAGAAAACAAAATCGACCGCTGGTACCCGGGAAAGAAATACACCTACACCTTCAAGTTGAAGAAGACCGGTATCCAGATGACCTGCACCGTGGCCAATTGGCAAAACATCACTGCCAGTGATACAAACGTTGACCTGACCAAATAAACCGACATGAGCCGCCAACCACTACATAGTATCATTGCTGGCCTCCTGTTGGGGATGTGCACCGCCTGCCAGTCGGACGGTGAACCTGCCTACACCGTAGGCGAAGCCGACAACCCCGTCCGCTTGTGCTCCGGCATCCTCCAATCGCCGGAGGCACAGGTGGCGCGTGCCGAGACTTCGCCCACGACCTCCCCCCTGACCGCCGGCACCGCCGTACAGCTGTACGTGGAGGGAACCTGGACCGGGAAAGGCGGTACCCTTATCCATACCCCGGTCTGTGCCGCCGGAGCGGAGGCGTCCACCCCGCTCCGCTATACCGACAAATTCCTCTACTGGGACGACTACGGCACGGGCGACCCGAACAACACCGAAGGCAGAGAGCAGGGACTGAACATCTATGCCCTCGCCATCGACGGGCAACGCGCCCTCCCTACTGAACTCACCAACTGGGCCAGGGACAACAGCGCCACGAAGTGGACTACCGCCCTACCGTGGACCGTGTCCACCGACGGCACCAAGGTGCTGCACCAAGACCTCTTGGTGGCCAACAACCTCTCGGACCAGGTTGCTCCTGCCAACCGGCTGAAGTTCGAGACCCGAAACCAGAATCAGTTGCGGTTCCGCCATGTGCTGAGCAAAATCACCTTCCGCCTCACCGCCGGCAAGGGCTTCGAGGGCCAGCGATTCACCAATCCCCCCGAAGTGAAGCTCACCCGCAACAAGGCCAACGAGACCTCCGAGGCAGAGTATGCCCTGACCAGCGGCACCGTTAATGTGCCGAACGCCAAAGCCACCGCCACACCGGGTTCGGCCAACGTCATCATCGCGCAAGCCACCCGGATCGACGAAACGGACGGCGAAGGTCGTCAGGTGGTGACCGAAGAAGCCCTGCTCTACCCCGGCTCCGTGCTGGGCAGCAACGACACCGACCTGCTGGCCCGCATCAATGCGGACGACAACATCTATTACATCACCGCCAAGGAAATCCGGGCGGCCATCACGGCGTTGGGCAGCGGACAGGAAAACGAGTTCCAAACCCAGCCCGGCTACAACTACGTCATCCGGGTGACGGTCCACAAAACAGACGTGGAAGTCACCGCCTCCGTCACCAACTGGACCGACATCGAGGCAGCCGAGGAGGCTCCGGTCATCAACGTCAGCACCAGCATCACGAAGCCCGGTGACGGCGGTTCGAACGAAGGTTTAACGGCGTTCAACTTCTATTTGAGCACCGCTCAAACATCGGGGTACGGCACGCTCGATGGGGACACCTACACCCCCAATGCCGTCCCGACGGGCACTGCCGACGGCTCGTCCCGCTGGAATTTCGAGGAGAAACTCTACTGGCCCAACCACCAGACGCACTACCACTTCCGGGGGGTCTATCCCACCTCGACAGAAGTGGTCAAGGTGGCCGAAGACGGCACACAAGGCATCAAGGTGGAGAATGGACCGTACGATGCCAACACCTTCCCCAGCAACCTCTTGGTGGGGATGCCGGAGATACCCGAAGACGACAAGATGTGCGCAAACCCCGACCATACGGCCGTGGACATGAGCGAGAAGGGCATCTGCGCCACCGAGGGCACCATCAACCTGAACTTCCGCTACCCCATGGCGCAAGTGAAGGTGAAGCTGACCACTACGGAGCAGGGAAGCCACAATCATGTGAACATCGGAGCAAACACAGAGGTCGCCTTGGTAAACGCCTACACCGCCGGACAGGTGCTGCTGGGCACCCGTGCCGTGCAGCCCACAGGAAGTGCCGGGGTGTACACTTTGGATGCTGTGGAAGGTGCCGGCAACGAGACTGTGCGCCACAGCATCCTCGTGCCGCAACCCTTGACCTTCAGCGCCGCAGGGGCCGAGACAAACCTCCGCTTCTGCATCAAGGTGATCAACACGGACAGCACCACCGACACTTATTATGCCGATGTGCAGCCCATCCCGGTGAAGGTAAGCGGCTCCTCCAATCCCGCCGCCCCGGTCACGGCGTGGGAGTCGGGCAAGGCGTACGTCTATACCTTGAAGCTGACGAAAACGGCCGTCAAGGCTTCCGCCTCCCTCACCGACTGGATTCCGTTGGAAGGAGGGACGGAAGTATGGTTTTAGAAAATGAAGAATGATGAATGAAGAATGAAGAATCTTCACTCTTCATTTTTCATTATTCATTATTAATTTTTCATTAAAGAGAGCGAGAGGGGAAAAATGCTAAAAAGCCAGACCAATAGGACAGGGAGAGCCCCCTCTGCTCTCTTTTGCCGACAACAAACAGTGAAACTATGAAACGACTCTATAACTGGGTCTGCGCGACCCTCGTCGTCACGGCCTGCAGTCCATCGGCACTGACGACAGACGAACTCCCGACGGGAGCAGAAGGACTGACACCGCTGACCCTCTCGGCCACGCTGGACGAGAAGGGACCCTTGGCACGCGCCAACGGGACGGCCTTTGAAGCCACCGACGGACTGGTGGCCTACCTCCGCCATGTCACGTGGGACGGTACAGTGGGCGGTGCCATCACGGAGGCAGCCAACGGTAGCTTGGCAGACTATACCTCGGCAAAGCTGGTGGCCTTCACGCCCGGCCCGCTGACCGCCGAGGCTTACCCGCTGACCGCCACCACACCCCTCTACTGGGACGACTTCAGCAACTCGGACTCCGAGGCCACCGACCTGCGCACCGAGGGGCACTACCTGCAAGCGTACTACGGCTATGCCGTGAACAGCAGGACGGATGCCGCCACGGCACACGGCCAACTGACCACCGCACTCAACAACGGCAACACCGCCACCGGCACCCTGACGTGGACCGTGCCTACCGACCAGAGGGACGAACAGACGCAGCAGGAACACGACCTGCTGTGGGCGAAGGCCCAAACGCCCGTGAAGTATGAACACGCCACGACCCGGGCCGGACTGACCTTGCCCTACACCCACGCCTTGTGCCGCCTCACGGTGGCCTTGGTGGCCGCCGACGGCTTCAGCACCGGGGCCTTTACGAATACAACCGTGACGACCGCCGGACTGAACAAGACCGCCACCTTCAGTGCACCTACTGCCGAGATTACCGGTGCCACAACAACAGGCAGCGATGGCGATGCCGGCGTTATCCAGCTCCGGGGCGAAGCCGAAACCACTACTATGATAGATGAACAGACCCTGCCTGCCCGCTCCTTCAGCGGCCTGTTCGTGCCTCGCACCCTCCTCACCGCCGACAACGTGCTGGCCACCATCGCCGATGTGGACGGCAACCACTACACCCTGCCCCTCACCTCCGAGATACTCACGGCGTGGGAAGACGGATTAGACGGAAATCAGACCCAAGCGGCCTATCACTACAAGCTGACCGTCACCCTCCGCAAGCAGAAAGTGGCCGTCAGTGCCACCCTGGCCGACTGGAGCGATGTGAGTGCCCAGGCGCAAGGCAGCATCCAGTTCACGGCGGATGTGCCGGCCATCGCCCTGAGCGACCGGACCGACTTGCAGAGCTTCCGCCTCTACCGCAGCAGCGAGGAGACCCTCACCGAGGGGGGACTGCAACCCTCTGCCACCACCTGCACCTTTACACTGGAAACTCCCGAGGCGACCCAAGGCAGCTGGACCAACCACCCTGCCATCTATTGGGCGAACGCCAGCACCTCCTACCACTTCCGGGCCTTGGCGGAACAGGGCGCGGGAGGGAAGTACACCGCCCGGGCAGACGAAAGCCTCACGGCCACACAAGGCCACGACCTACTGTGGGGCACCTCCGGTCCCGATGCCATCGCGCCCCGTACGGGCACCGTACCCCTCACCTTCGGGCACCTCTTGAGCAAACTCACGGTGAAGCTGACCACCGCTGCCGACACCCCCGACACGGAAGCCGCCAAGCGGGTGGCGCTGGAAGGTGCCCTCCTCACCCTGTCGCCCTTGGCCACCACCGGCACCGTGCGGCTGATCGATGGCGGCCTGGAGCTGGGCACTGCCCAGGACAATGCCATTGAGCAGTTTGCCGCCCAGTCGCACCCCGTAACGGGGAAGACCACTTTGGACAACTACATCGTGCTGCCCCAAACGTTGGGCAATGACGTAATCCTCCGCCTCACCCTGGCGGACGGCACCACCTACCGCGTGCAGCTGAACACCTGCATCGCCACGGTGAACGAGACCCCGAAACCCGTCACGGCCTGGGAGCGCGGCCGGCACTATACCTATACCCTCCGTGTGGAAAAAGAAGCCGTGCGCCTCGCCGCCTCCGTCCAGAACTGGGTGGAGGTAGCGGGCAACGGAAATGCGAACCTTGACTGGGACTGATGCCTATGAGACGACTCTTCCTCCTCCTGCTGATCACCGCCACGGCCGCCTGCTCGCGCCGGGCGGACGAACCCATCGCCGACCCCCTGCCGGCAGCGGACGACGCGGTGCGCTTCTGCTGCGACACGCCAGACAACGGCGCGCCCCGGGCAGCCACATCGTACCTGAGCCAGGGCAGCCGCTTCGTGTGCCGCATGTACTACCAGGGCACCCAGGGCAGCTCCGCCCTGGACCACAGCGTAGAGGCCGCCCTGAAGGTGGACAACAACCGGGGCAACTCGGTGTACCGCCACAGCAACTTCGACGAGAGCGACATGCTCCTGGACGACTACGGCTTCGACCGCAAAGGGCAGATCTTCTACTGGCAGAACCGCCAGGAGCACGCCTTCGTGGCCCTGACCGACCTGCACGCCAACTACCGCGACAGCGCCCACTACGTGCCCGCCTTCCGCGATTACCGCGGCACGACCGAGGCCGTATGGAACGTGTACGACCTGCGCACGACGCGCCGCTACCCATCGGGCACCGAAGCTCCCGAGGCGGAAAGCCCGGCTCCCGCTCCCGAAGCGGACACCTTCTTGAAACAGCCCGACCCCGTGCGCGCCCTGACCCTCATGGCCCCGCAAGGCGCCACACAGGAGACCAACCGGGTGCACCTCACCTTCCAGCACTGCCTGGCCCAGGTGCAGGTGAACGTGAAGCCCTCGGCCGACGGCAGCATGGGCGCGTCGGGCGACCTGAATCACGCCGAAAACCTGCTGGCCGTGGACCTGCTGGGCGTGAGCGAAGAGGCCTACGTGCCCCACACGCTGGCCGACGACGGCACCCTGCCGCCCCCCGACTACAAGCCCGTGAACGTGGCGGACTATACCGAAGCGGAGCTGGCCGCCAACCGCTGGGGCACCGCCGTGCAGACCTTCGAGATGGAGACCGCCGCCGGCTACCTGAAGTCCTTCCACGCCATCGCCTATGGCCGCCTGCAGGCCATCCGCATCTACTGGCGCGAGACCGTCAACGCGGCCATCGTGCACGCCGCCACCCACACGGTGGAGGAGTCGCTCACCGACCTGCAGAGCGGCAAGAGATACATCTTCAACTTTGAGCTGCGCCGGGGCACCCTGGCCGTTCTCCAGGCCCGGATGGAAGACTGGACCCTGGACTCGGAGACCTACCGCACCGACGGCAGCATCGTCACCCCTCAGACCCGTACGCCATGAAACACCGAACCCTGTTCCTCCTGCTCGGCGGCTGCCTGGCCGCCCTGATCCTGACCGCCTGCCGCCAGGACCGCCTGCCCCTGCCCGACGACGGTAGCGCCGACTTCGCCCCGGGAACAGCCGTGGGCTTCCGCACCCTGCTGCACGGACACACGGCCTCCCGCGCCGTGACGGCCGACCTCACCCGGGTACAGGGCTACGCCCCCTTGGCCGACGACTACGAGCTGACGGTGGAGATGCTGAAAGACAACGAGGGCACGCCCGCCACGGTGGGCACCGCCCGCTACACCGCCCCCTACTCCACCGACGAGGAAGCCGAGAACACCGGCGCACTGCAGGCACTGGAAGGCACCGCCCCCCTCTACTGGCCAGACAACACCACCGCCTACGCCTTCAAGGCCACCGCCGGCACTGCGGCCGTGGACGCCGACCAGACCGACCGTGCCAAGTGGCTGGCGCAAGACCGCCTGGAGGGCTATGCCTACCTGCCCCTGACAGACGACAGCAAGGAGGGGGACGACAAGGGCACCGACCACCCGGACGGCCCCAACTACCGCACCAACAAGGAGTGGCGCAACGACCTGTGCACCTGGCTGGGCGCGGACAAGGAGGAGGCCGACTACCGGTGCATCCCCCTCTTCCTGCGCCACCGGCGGGCCTGGATCAGCATCGTGCTGAAGGCCGACGAGGGCGTGGAGCCCAACGACCTGAAACTGGAAACGGCCCCCGCCAACATCCAGGCGCATATCTTCAGCTACCCACAGGGGCAGGACCCCGTGGCCGTGAAGCCGTGGCTGCGCGGCGAGCAGGTGACCCACCACAAGGCCGACGGCAGCACGGTGACCCTGACCACCGCCCGCTATGAGGCCATTGTGGATCCCCACGACTACCTGGCCCAAGCCGAGGAGCAGGTCCTCTGCACGGTGAACGTCTCGGGCCAGAAATTCTCCTACTATGCCGGCAACGACACCCGCTATGCCGACTACAAGACCGGCGAAGCCACCGCCGTGGCCGCCCTGCAGGAGGCCTACCGCCTGGAGGCCGGCAAGCACCTCACGCTGGAGGTGACCCTCTCGCGCGCCAGCCGCAAGATCCTCATCACCGCCCACGTGGAGGACTGGGAGGAGCAACCCTACACCTATACCTGCGACGACTACGGCTCGAACGGCGACCCCATCGTGCTGACCAGCCGCGACGCGCTGAAGCAGTTCCTGGCGGACCCTGCACAGAACAAGTCGGGCAACATGGCCATCCTCGGCGTGCCGGCCATCGACCTGGACCGGACGAACGAGGGAGCAGAAGAGGCTTGGAACCCGGAGCAGACCCTGCACTGCACGCTGAACCTGGGCGGCTGCGCCTTCACCGGCACCACCCGCTTCCTGAAGGAGGTGGCCACCAGCGGCAGCCTCATCAACGGCAGCTTCCGCCTGACCGGCTCCGTGGACGCGGCCATCTGCCAGACCAACCGGGGCAACCTGTCCTACCTCAGTGTGTCGCCCGCCGAGCCGGGCACCGCCGAAGTGCAGCATGCCCACGCCACCCGCGCCGGACTGACGGTGGACAACCATGGCAGCATCAGCCGCTGCCGCTCGTCACTGACGGTCATCGGCCGAGCCGACGGCGGGACAACGCCCCACTACATCGGGGGCATCGCCGCCTGCTCGGTGTACAGCACCGACACGCAGATGCCCATCATCGAGCAGTGTGAGGTGACGGCCGGAGTACGCCAAGCCCCGAACGACCCCTCGACCGACGTGAGGGGAGGCGGCATCGTGGGTCAGGCCGAAGGGCGCGTGAGCGGCTGCACCTTCGAGTTCGGCATCACCCTGCTGCAGAACACGGAGAGCGACGTGCGGATGCGGAACATCGTGTGCGACAAAGGCACGAACGACCTGAAAGCCTACGGCAACGAGTGGCCCACCCGCGCGCTCAACGAGATCGGGAGTCACGAGACAAAGAACAGCAACGTGCGCGAGGCCTCCCTGCTCTACGACGCCACCATCGGCAACCAGCCGGAACTGGCGGCCTTGGTGGCTCCCCACTCCGCCCACAACACGGCGGACAAGTTGTACCGCATCTCGGAAGACTTCACCGTCCACTCGAACGACTGGGAGCTGGGGGCCAAGAGCGACGACCGCACCAACGCCTCGCGCGGCAACGTGCTCTTCACGCTGGACGGCAACGGACACACCATCACGCAAGACGGCACCAAAGCCATAGAGTACCGCCAGACGATAAACGGCGAGGTCACGGAAACCTTCACCACCGCCCCGATGCTGTTCATCAACATCATGGGGCGGGTGCACGACCTGAACCTGTATTGCGCCAAGTCGCTCTACGGCATCCCCATCTACGAGGACAAGAAAGATGAACACGGTACGCCCATCGGCGCCAACCAGTCGCTGGACATCTGCGCCCCCCTGGGCTATGCCGTCATCGGGGGCAGCGTGGAGCGCGTGAACGTGCGCAGCGCCGGCGAGGCCTGCGTGCAGGCGGCACTGGCGGGCGGACTGGTGGTGTGGGCCTACGACGGGGCCACCCTCACCGACTGCACCAGCCAGATTGACGTGAGGCTCTATTTTGCCAAGAGCTTCGGCACCGACGCGCGCCGCTATGCCGGGGGCGTGGCGGCCGAGGCGGCCGACGCGACCTTCATCCGCTGCCGCTACCGGCCCAACTCCAGCGAGACGACCCTGAAGGACAACCTGCCCACCCCCAGCCACAACGTGTTCTATGGCGGCATCGTGGGGGGCGTGGGCATCAAGGACCAGGATGGCGGCAGCTCGTACACCCCGGACCTGATGTTGGTGGACTGCAGCTCGTGGTACGTGTGCGAACTGCCCGCCGGCGAGCACCACGGCGACTACCCGAAGGGGTCCGTCATCGGCCGTACCCGCTACGTGCCGAAGGCCTCCACGAACTACGCGCACGGCATGAACGCCGCCTGCGAGGGCAACTGGTGGCCCTTAGGCAGCATCGGGGCCGGCAACTGGCTGAGCGGTTACACCGAAGAACGGGCCATCGGCAAACGGAACGCGGTGACTCCCTCGTTTAATGAAGAAAGCTATTAAATGAAGAACGTTATAAAGTATTATGTTTCGACGAATCTATCTTATTGTAGCAACGGCGGCACTGGCCGCCTGCTCCGAACAACTGCCGACGGACGGCAGCGGGGACGGAGACTTCCCTACGGGGAACGACATACAAATCGGAGGGGTTACCGCCGGCAGACTCACGGCGACGGCGGTGCCGGTGAGCCGGGAGGAGGAAGCCCCGGAGGAGGAACAGGCCGTGACACCCGCCGAACAGCTCACGTGGCTGCAAGACGCGCTGTTCAGCGGTATGGACATCACCTACGGTAAGGTGGGCGATGCCACTACCCAACACGTGGCGGTGCTTACACTGCAAAGGGCCGAAGGAGAGGGGGTGAACCCGCCCTACCAGGTGTCGGCCGAAGGACTGGCTTACTATACCTTCTGCTACCGCAACGATGCGAACGGAGAGCTTACGGACTCTCCGGGACAATGGTACGGCAACGGCCCGCACTACTTCCAGGGGATGTACGTGCCCACGGAAATCCAATATACGTCCGCTATCAGTGAGGTCGAGGGGAAGGCACCGGGCCTGACCACCGACCAGAGTGACCTTACGGAGGGCTCCGTAACAACGGGCAACAACACCTTGCTGGCGCGCTACTTGGCCATGCCGGCAGACTGCCGCATCTCCGCCACCACGGGGCGCATCCGCCTGCCCTTCGAGCACCGCCTGTCGCGTGTGCTGGTGTTCGTCCTCATCGACCCGCTGCTGGGGAAGACGGTCACCCTGAAGGGGTATGAAAAGGATGCCTCGGGCAGGGATGACCCCCGCACCACGGCCATCTACTTCGACAATGTGGACGTGCTGGCGGGAGTACACGATACCTACGATGCCGCCAAGCAGCACCACACGCTGACCCCGCAGTGGACCATCGCACGCCGCACCACCCCGCACTTCGAGGGGGAGTATGGCAGCTTTACCGCCGAGGAGGAGGTGGACCGGGAGAACTTTATCCTCTTCAGCCAAGAGAACAAAGACATCTATATCTACCCCACCTCGCCGGAATGGAAGGACCTGCGCACCGCTTACAATAGTGCGTACAACAACGCCTATACCCGCTACCTGACGGACAAAGGCTGGACAGCCGGGAGCCTGACGGAGGCACAAAAGGCCGAGGCGGCCACTGCCGCCGACACCGCCGCCGAGACCCAGACGGGTTACCGCTGCGTGCGCTATGGCCGGGTGCCCTGCTACGGACTGATTGTGCGCCCCACCTACACCTCGGCCGACCAGGTGATGTACGACGAGGACCTGAAGGGAACGACGGCCGAAGCGTATGCCGCCCAGACCAACCAGATAGACTTCGACCTGACCTTGAGCACAGGACTCCGCTACCAGAAGTCTTTCAAGTTCGACCTGGATGCCAACTACCAGACGGTGGTGTACCTGCGCATCAGCCGGGAACAGGTGGACTATAACGACTCGGGCGCGGACTACTGGACGGCCTTCACAGGCACCGACGGCTATTATGGCGTGAACAACGAGCTGGGGCACAACCTCTCGCTGGCCGGCAGCAGCTGGCAACGGGCGTACCGCAACGGCACCGCCCCCAGCGGAAGTGTGACCGACGGCAGCCCCTACAAGGAGGACGGCGAGGCAGACCACCTCAACGGAGAGGACGGCCAGTACGTGTCCGATGCCACCTGGATAAATCGGCTCTGTTCAGCGATGCAGGGCCAGGCCCATCACGGGGACTACTTTGTGCTGGACCGTGACATCAGCATCGACGCTTCCCTGCTGCCCACGGACTTTGTCTTCACGGGCCACTTGGACGGACGCGGACACACGTTGACACTGACCAACACCGAGAACCGCGACTATCTGTTCGACGGACTGAACGCCAACTACACCACCCCACAGGAAACTGCTGAGGATGCGAGCACCGTGACCTGGGAAGCGAATGTTCACCGGGAAGTGCGCAACGGAATCGTCTATTGGGTCCCCCTCCCCGGCTACCGCGCCGAAGTGATCAACCTCACCGTCAGCGGGGGGAAGACCTTTAAAAATGAAGAATCGATTTAAATGAAGAATGAAAAATGAAGAATGAAGAATCTTCCCGTCCCCTTGTCATCCTGAGCGAAGCGAAGGATCTGTCCAATAGCGCAGCGGACACCGTAGCGGTGTACAGATGTTTCGCTCCGCTCAACATGACAGGGCCGGTGGTCATTCTTCATTTCCAAAGATCCTTCGCTCCGCTCAGGATGACAAAGCGGAAGCGATTCTTCATTCTTCATTCATCATTCTTCATTAAAAAAAATCTCCTTACCATGAAAAAATATTGTATTCCACTCTTACTCTTGGCAACGGCCTGTACGGAACAGCCGTTGACGGACCACCTGACCACCGAAGCGGCGGAGTGGCTGGGCAAGGCCGTGCAATTTGAAGCCGTGACCGTGGACACCTTCCACGAAACGGCACGCACCACCTATCAGGCCAACGGCTACTTCAACGAAGGCGACCGCATGACCATCTACCGGCAGTACTCCAACGACCAGGGACTGACGTTCACCGAGCCGTTGGCCTACCGCGTCTATACCTACACGGCCAACAAGCTGACCGGCACGAATGTGCAACTGAACATACAATGGAAGATTGCCGTGGGCCGACTGGGCTCGGACAACGGCACCGAGACCTTCACGCAAACCGCCGCCGACTCTTTGAGCTGGGAGAAGTCCGACCCCGTGCGCTTCCGCTCGTGGTGCCTCAGCAACCTGTCGGGCAGCCTGAACAACACCTCCAACTGGAACAGCTACTATCCCGACTTCACCATCGCCGACTGGGTTACCGTGTCGGGACCCACCCAAAGCATCCCCCTGCACCTGAAGCACAAAGGCTGCCGCATCGGGTTCAGCCCCCTCGGCGGCAACCAACTGGCCACAGTGGAAATCTGTACCGACCCCGACGACTACCTGCGTGCGGACAATGCCGGCAGCAACGCGGCAGATGAATCTGACAAAGCCGCTTCACCAGAGGAAGCAACAGCCCGTGCCAACGCCGTAAAAGCCGTGTACGACCGCATGTGCTGGCCGGGCGGCGTGGACATGGAGACCAGCCAGCTCACCGCCCTGTCGACAGCCTACCAAACCACCTACTCCAGCCCGAAGGACATTGAGCAACACGGTGATCAGATGCTGAAGTTCAACACCCGGAGCCAGGAGGACTTGACCGCACAGAGCGTGCGCCCCGTCTTCAACGGCAACAACGGGAACTTCTACCTCATCAGCATCCCCTACGACATGAGCAACGGGAGCGATTCCGGCCAGCCCTTGGTGCTGCCCAAATACACCCGCTTCCGGGTGTACCTGCGCGACGTGAACAACGGCGATGCGGACCAGAACGGCAACGCCTGGGAAAGCCAGTACCACCTGCTCTCGCTGAGCGACATCACCGAGGCGGACGGCACGACCCCCGCCTTCCCCGACGGGCTGAAGCTGCGCCCCGGCTACAGCTTCCTCTTCCGGGTGGGCTACCAGTACAACCGGCTGACCGTGAACACCTCCCCCAGCTTCTCGTGGGTGGAGCAGGAGCTGACCAGCGGCACCGCCGGCGACGCGACGGCGACCGCCCCCACCAACCCCACCCCCTACGGCTGGTGGAAGGACGCCATTCAGGACGCCATTGACGCCACCACCGCCACCAATGTGAACTACCAGCCCGTGTTCCACCTCCGCACCGCCGCCGAGCTGCGGGAGCTGGCCGAGCTGGTGAACGGCGACAAGGTGAAGCCCGCCGGCCAGCTGTTGCGGGCCTACCGTGGGGGTCAGCTCAACCCGGACAACAACAGCTACTACTGGTGGTACCGGGCCGACAACATCACCTACGCACAAGGCGACACCCTCTGGGTGACTCGTGCCCAAGCCGAGGCGGAAGGCTACCTGTTCTACCCCCACTACTTCCCCTCGGACGGCGACACCCCGGCCTACTCGGTAGACGACTACCTGGCCGAGCCTTACTCCTTCTACAGCGACCAACTGCGCCGGCAGTACACCATCTACTTAGACAACGACCTCGACCTGCAGGACGTGCAGCTGCCGGCCATCGGCACCGAAGCGCATCCCTTCCGCGGCTATCTGGACGGGGGGATGCACCGCCTGTACAACCTGTTCCCCACGGGAGGCCACCTGTTCGGCCACACCAAGGATGCGGCCCTGACCAACCTGCGCATCGCCTCCACCCATGCGGCGGCCCTGCTGAACAGTGGTACCGACACGCAGGTGGCGGGCGTGGAGGTGACCGCCCCCGTGAACGGAGCCGCCCTGGCCGAGACCCTGACGGGAGCCTGCTACGTGGTGGGCTGCCGCTACGAGGGACAGGCCGGAAAGGCGCTGGTGGGCACCGCCGACAACCTGTACATGTACGGCTGCCTGCAGACCGCCCCGCTGACGGGCACGGTGGGCGCGCTGCTCACTGCCTACGCCGACCCCTCGAACCCGTACCTGGCCTCGCTGGGCGCGCACCCCTACTGGAGCCGCTTCCACTGCAACTACTACGACATCACCCGCGCGCCGCAGGCCACCGCCGTGGCCGGCCTCGCCGACAGCTACGTGCCGCAGGAATACATCCGCGGGGGAGCCACCACGGTGCTCTGCGCCGTGCAGGACCGGCTGCTGGCCCGCAAGGATCACTACAACTACCTGACCCCCTCGCAACAGAAGGAATACTACGGCCTGGCCCCCTGGAAGGCCATGAACTACGGCATCTATGCCTACAACCAGCAGGCCATGGGCAGCAAATATCCCTGCAAGGCCCACTACACCGTGAACGAAGGGGGCTACGACCACCGCTATCCGCAGTTGGTGGCCGGCGCACCCGAGAATTATAGCGAATGGAATGTAATGAACCAAAACAACTGATTCCGAACGACGCATGAAAACCATCTCCCTCTCCTTGGCCGCCCTACTGCTGGGCGCAGCGACGGCCTGCCGCCCCGGGGCGGACACTCCCGGCACCGACGACGGCCTCCGCCTGCGCCTCGCCACCGAGGTGCTGCCTTTTGCCGACAGCGACGGCAGCCGTGCCAACCTGGAAGGCACGGGCTTCGCCACCGGCGACCGCCTCCGTATCAAAATCGTCTGTCCGTACAGCCCCTCTACCGAGTACGGCGAGAGCACCTGGGGCAACTCCTTCGACTCCTTCTGGCTACAGAAATACACCGGCAGCGGATGGGGCAACCTGGAGGCCGCCGACGGCTGCGACATCAACGGCGACCTGAACTACTCTGGCTCGAACTCGGTGTCGTTGCTGAACAGCCTCTTCCCCGCACAGCAGACCCCTTACGTGTTCACGGCCACCACCTGGAGCACCGAACACCGCTTCGTGGACAAGAGCGGCAACACGGTGCTGCAATACGCGCCGGTGTTTCATGCCGACCAGCAGGACGAGGAACGCTACCGGGCCTCGGACCTGCTGTGGGCACAGACCGTCATGCAGACAGGCACCGACTGCGTGTTCCTGCAGTTCCACCACGTGATGGCGGCCCTGCAGGTGACCTTCAGCGGCCACACGCTCGGCCCGACCGCCACCCTGACCTTAGAAGGGATGCCGGACATCGACGGACAGGAGGTGGTGGTGGGCGACCGGTATGCCTGGGCCAGCAAGTCGAACAGTGCCTACAACTACCGCCAGAAAAGTGCCTGCGACGTGGCGCACCACGGGAAGGTGCTGGGCATCGGCGTGAACGACACCGCCGCCGACAGCTCGTACACCTGTCCGCTGACGGGCTGCCCCAACCCGGCGGCAACGGGACGTCCTGCACGCGAGGCGGTGCCCAACACGGCCACCTACACCGCCCTGCGCACGGCGGGCGGACAGACCTTCCGCTGTATGGTGCCGCCCTACCAGCCGGCCACCCTGCCCCTGCTGGTGCTGCGCGACGGAAACCACCGCTGGGACTTCCGCCTGACGGAACCGACTGCCTTCCAACAAGGCACCCTGTATAAGATAACCCTCCAACTCCCTGACACCCCATGAAACGAACCCTCCTCTTTTATAGCTATTGCCTCGGCGGCCTGCTGCTGCTGACCACTGCCTGCCGCCACCATTCGGAACCGGAACCTGCCCTGGCCGGCGATGCCGTGCCCCTGGAAGGGATACAAGCCACCTTAGACAGCGACAGCCCTGCCCGGGCCGGCGAGGTACTGACGGTGGGACGGGCCGACTTTGTGCCCCATGACGTGATACAATTCACCACTATCCAACGTACCGACGCTCCCCTCTCCGCCTTCACGTACGGCGACATTGCCTGGAAGCGCAATGCGGCCGGCGGCTGGGAACGCACGGGGACTGATCCGGAGGCGAAGATTTACTGGAGCGATGCCCAAAGTCCGCACACCTTCATCGGCTTCGCCCTGCCGCAACAGCAGGAAGGCCGGACGTTCACATGGCAGCAGCCCGCAACAGTGGGGGGCGTAGCGAACCTGTACTACTACGGCGAGCTGGGTGACCCTACGGCAACGGAGGTAGACTATACCTCGGGCAACGAGGCCCTGCAGCAAGTGGACCTGGCCCTGACCTACAGCACCAACACCGTGGCACAGCCGGGCGGCTCCATCGCCTTAGTGCGCTTCCGCCATGCCTTGAGCCGGCTGCGCATCGTGGTGGCGCTGGACGACTACTCGGCAAGCACGGACGCGCAAGACAACCAGGCGACAGTGCACGATATGAAAGTGCCCGACCAGCCGGTGCACTACAAATGGACCACCCTGAACGCTGAGACCTGCACCGTGGAAGAAACGGAAGAAAGCGCATTGGGAACACTAAACCCATACACAAGTGCACCCACCAAGACGGTGAAGCTGTGGAACACCGTGCCCGAGGGCATCGGCACCGCACAAGAGAAGCAGTTCGTATTCGAGTCGATTGTGGTGCCCGGCCTCCGGGAAACGTTGCAGATGAACTTCCAAGTGACCACCCCCGACCCCATGCAGCCCAACAACCCCTCGAAGTACCTAACCAAGCCGTACCGCGCCACCCTAAGCAACGTGACGCTGAAGCCGGGGGTCTGCACCACCGTGCGCATCGCCCTGAACCATCGTGCGGAGAGCATGACCCTCGGGGCGGAGTATGTGAACTGGAAATACCAGGCCACGCCGGACGACGGCGAGCTGTTCAAGGAATCCACCTTCCTCTCGTCGATGGATGCCTCGCAACTGACCCTGAGCAACGCCGCCACCCGGGTGGAAGACGCCACCTGGCTGTTCAAGAAACAAGGCAACTTGGAGGACATCTACGGCAACCCGGGCACGGAAGCGCAACCTTACCTCATCAACAACGCCGCCCAGCTGCTGGCCTTTGCCCAGGAGGTGAATACCCTTGGCAATACATTCCAAGGGAGATACATCCGTCTGAACGCCAGTCTGCACTTGCAGCCGTCCACCTCGCTGCCCGCCTCGAAAAGCCAGTACCTGCAATGGCAGGGCATCGGCTCAGCAACCACTCCTTTCGAAGGCATCTTGCTGGGGAACAACCACTACATCTCCCTGCTCTATGGGGAGCCGTTCTTCAAGTACATCGGCATTCACGGAGGGGTCAGCGAGTTGCGCCTGACCAACAGCCTGGGCATCCGAGGCGGCGGTGGCATTGTGGAACACAACGGTGGCATCCTCTGCTCCTGCCGGGTGGAAGGAGACATCGAAGCGGAGGAAGCCTACTGCGGGAGCTTGGCCGCCGAAAACACGGGCATCATCTTCGGGTGTGTGCACCTCGGCAACATCACCGGTCCGAACAACGTGGGGGGCCTCATCGGCAAAAACAGCAGTTACGTGGTGGCTTCCTATCACGCCGGTGCCATCACGGCCACCGATCCAGACGGTCACACAGCAGGAGGGGCCGTAGAGAATACGGCGGAGGATAAATTCATCGGCTGCTTCTACGACAAGTCACTCGCCACGCCGACTGACCATCACGGCTCCATCGACAAAACGACCGATGAAATGCAGAGTGCCGCCTTGACCGGAATATATCAAGCGGATGCGGGGGACAACATCTCGCTCAACGGCAGTATCTATAAGTTCGTGACTGAAAATACCGAATTCCACGAGAATTTGCTAACGCACTTCCGGAATCACCGCTTCATCTATCATCCGGCGGACTATCCGACAATTGAATGAAGAATGAAGAACGAAGAATGAAGAATCTTTGGAAATGAAGAATGAAGAACGAAGAATGAAGAATCGCTTCCGCCTGTCATCCTGAGCGAAGCGAAGGATCTGTCCAATAGCGCAGCGGACACCGTAGCGGTGTACAGATGTTTCGCTCCGCTCAACATGACAGGGCCGGTGGGCATTCTTCATTTTTCATTCTTCATTCTTCATTTAGAATTGTCATCCTGAGCGAAGCGAAGGATCTGTCCAACAGCGCAGCGAATACCGTAGCGGTGTACAGATGTTTCGCTTCGCTCAACATGACAGGGCCGGTGGGCATTCTTCATTTTTCATTCTTCATTCTTCATTTAGAATTGTCATCCTGAGCGAAGCGAAGGATCTGTCCAACAGCGCAGCGAATACCGTAGCGGTGTACAGATGTTTCGCTTCGCTCAACATGACAGGGCCGGTGGG
The DNA here is from genome assembly GCA_945833835.1 of uncultured Bacteroides sp. Classification (GTDB taxonomy): domain Bacteria; phylum Bacteroidota; class Bacteroidia; order Bacteroidales; family Bacteroidaceae; genus Phocaeicola. Next base: position 30 of record CAMAFR010000043.1, on the reverse strand, counting down.
CATTCTTCATTTTTCATTCTTCATTCTTCA
>CAMAFR010000042.1 GCA_945833835.1 uncultured Bacteroides sp. | reverse complement strand
CCCGACCCTCTGCTTGTAAGGCAGATGCTCTGAACCAGCTGAGCTAAACGCCCGATGCTCTCGTTCTTGATTGCGGTTGCAAAGGTACGCATTATTTTTAAACCTGCAAGCGTTTGCAGTATTTTTTTTCTTCTTTTCAAAGAAAAGCCACCTCCCAGCTGGGTGTGGCACCCGGAAAAGGAACACAGCGGCATCAGGACACCGCGTGCAGCTATGGCAAATCAGGCAATGAAAAAAAAAGACACCCGGCCTCCGCCACGCTGTATTCCTATCTCCTGTGGGTACTTGCACGCACCATAGTGTGCGGGGACCGGCCTTAACCGTTGAAACGGCGTGACTGTTCTTCGATCAGGGCTGCGTCCTCAAAATAGTTGATTTTCATAGCACGGCGCACCTCATCGAGTGTCTGGGCCGCCGTCTCACGGGCTTTCTCGCAACCTCTCTTCAGGATGTCATACACCGCCGGGATGTCTTTGGCAAACTCGGCGCGCCGTTCGCGAATAGGGGTCAGCTCTTCCTGCAACACAGCGTTGAGGAACTTCTTCACCTTCATGTCACCCAGTCCGCCGCGGGTATAATGGGCCTTCAGCTCGTCCAGATTGGCATATTCGGGCAGGTAGCGGCCAAAGTGCTCGTCCTGGCAGAATGCGTCCAAATAGGTAAACACACAGTTGCCTTCCAGCTTGCCCGGGTCAGACACCTTCAGATGGGTCGGGTCGGTGTACATGCTGCGCACCTTCTGCCATACCTCGTCGGCCGAGTCGGCCAGGTAAATGCAGTTGCCCAATGACTTACTCATCTTGGCCTTCCCGTCAGTGCCCGGCAGACGCTTGCAGGCACAGTTCTCAGGCAGCAGGATATTGGGCTCCACCAACGTTTCCCCATAGATATAGTTGAAGCGGCGTACAATCTCGCGCGCCTGCTCCAGCATCGGTTCCTGGTCCTCCCCCACGGGTACGGTGGTCGCCTTAAAAGCGGTGATGTCGGCCGCCTGGCTGATAGGGTACGTGAAGAATCCCACCGGGATGCTCGATTCGAAATTACGCAGCTGGATTTCGGTCTTCACCGTAGGGTTGCGCTGCAGGCGCGACACGCTCACGAGGTCCATGAAGTAGAAGCTCAGCTCGCACAGTTCAGGGATTTGCGACTGGATGAACAGGGTGGACTTCTGCGGGTCCAGTCCCACCGCCAGGTAGTCCAACGCCACCTCGATGACGTTCTGACGCACCTTTTCAGGATTGTCGATATTGTCGGTCAATGCCTGTGCATCGGCCTCGAACACAAATATCTTCTTGTAAAGGCCGGAGTTCTGGAGCTCCACACGGCGGCGCAACGAGCCCACATAGTGGCCGATATGCAGCTTGCCGGTCGGGCGGTCGCCGGTCAGTATTACTTTTTCTTTTTCCATTTGGTTATTGCATTTTTCTGTTGTGGGCACAAAGATAACCATTTACTTTGGATTTGTCCTCAAGAAGGCAAGGAATGACAAGATTTTACCTACCGTCATTCGATTTATTCAAAAATAAATCGTTTCTTTGCAAAAGAAATACGGACAGGCCAGCCGCCTGTCACCCTCTTTTGTGAACAACCTCATTATAACAAGATATGAAAAAGCAACTCAAGAAAGTTCTCGTTTTAGGCTCCGGTGCCCTCAAGATAGGACAGGCAGGAGAATTTGACTATTCCGGTTCGCAGGCCTTGAAAGCCTTGCGCGAAGAAGGCATCCGCTCGGTGCTGGTCAACCCGAACATTGCTACCATCCAGACGTCGGAAGGCATTGCCGACCAAGTGTACTTCCTTCCGGTCAATACCCACTTCGTGACAGAAATCATCAAGAAAGAACGTCCGGACGGCATCCTGCTCGCCTTCGGCGGACAGACCGCCCTGAACTGCGGTACGGAGCTTTACCAGAAAGGTGTCCTGAAGGAATACGGCGTGGAAGTGCTGGGCACCTCGGTAGATGCCATCATGTACACTGAAGACCGCGACCTGTTCGTGAAGAAGCTGGACGAAGCCGAACTGAAGACCCCCATCAGCCAGGCGGTGGAGAATATGGACGACGCGCTGGCGGCTGCCCGCCGCATCGGCTATCCGGTGATGATCCGGTCGGCCTATGCCTTGGGCGGACTGGGCAGCGGTATCTGTCCCAACGAGGAGAAGTTCATCGAACTGGCCGAAAGCGCCTTCACCTTCTCTCCCCAGATTCTGGTCGAAGAGTCCCTGAAAGGATGGAAAGAAATTGAGTTCGAAGTCATCCGCGACGCCAATGACCACTGCTTCACCGTGGCCAGCATGGAAAACTTTGACCCGCTGGGCATCCATACCGGCGAGTCCATCGTGGTGGCCCCCACTTGCTCGCTCACCGAGAAACAGGTCAGCTACCTGCAGGAACTGTCCAAACAGTGCATCCGCCACTTGAACATCGTGGGCGAGTGCAACATCCAATATGCCTTCAACGCCGATACCGACGACTACCGTATCATCGAGGTGAACGCCCGTCTGAGCCGCTCGTCGGCCCTGGCCTCCAAAGCCACCGGTTACCCCTTGGCCTTCGTGGCCGCCAAGATTGGTCTGGGCTACACGCTCGACGAAATCGGCGAGATGGACACCCCCAACTCAGCCTATGTCGCTCCGTCGTTAGACTACCTCATCTGCAAGATTCCGCGTTGGGACCTCACCAAGTTCGTCGGCGTGTCCCGTCAGATTGGCTCCAGCATGAAGTCGGTGGGCGAAATCATGTCCATCGGCCGCAGCTTCGAGGAAATCATCCAGAAAGGCCTCCGCATGATAGGCCAGGGCATGCACGGCTTCGTGGGCAACGACCATACCCGCTTCGAGAACCTCGACGACGAGCTGGCCAACCCCACCGACCTGCGCATCTTCGCCATCGCACAGGCCCTCGAAGAGAACTACTCCATCGAGCGCATCTACGAGCTGACCAAGATTGACCCGTGGTTCATCGGCAAGCTGAAGAACATCGTCGACATGAAGGCACAGCTGCTCACCTACCCGTCGCTCGAAGAGCTGCCGGCCGATGTCCTGCTGAAGGCCAAGGCCATGGGCTTCTCCGACTTCCAGATAGCACGTTTCGTACTGAAGCCGCAGTCGGGCAACATGGAGAAAGAAAACCTCGCCGTGCGCGCCTACCGCAAGAAGCTGGGCATCCTGCCCGCCGTGAAGCGCATCAACACCGTGGCTTCCGAGCATCCCGAGCTGACCAACTACCTGTATATGACCTACGGTACCGAAGGCTACGACATCAACTATTATAAGAATGAGAAGTCGGTCATCGTGCTGGGTTCGGGTGCCTACCGCATCGGTTCGTCGGTCGAGTTCGACTGGTGTTCGGTGAACGCCATCCAGACGGCACGCAAGCTGGGCTACAAGTCCATCATGATCAACTACAACCCCGAAACAGTCTCTACCGACTATGATATGTGCGACCGCCTCTACTTCGACGAGCTCTCGTTCGAACGGGTGCTCGATGTCATCGACCTCGAACAGCCGCGCGGTGTCATCGTCTCGGTGGGCGGACAGATTCCCAACAACCTCGCCATGAAGCTCTACCGCCAGTCAGTGCCCATCCTCGGCACGTCACCGCTGTCCATCGACCGCGCCGAAAACCGCAACAAGTTCTCGGCCATGCTCGACCAGCTGGGCATCGACCAGCCGGCTTGGCAGGAGCTGACCAGTCTTGATGACGTGAAGGCCTTCGTCCAGAAAGTGGGCTTCCCCGTACTGGTACGTCCGTCGTACGTGCTGAGCGGTGCCGCCATGAACGTCTGCTACAACGAAGAGGAGCTGCAACGCTTCCTCCAGATGGCACGCGAGGTATCGAAGGAATATCCGGTCGTGGTGTCACAGTTCATGCAGGAGACCAAGGAAATCGAGTTCGACGCGGTAGCCCGCGAAGGCGAAGTGGTGGAATACGCCATCTCGGAACACATCGAGTACGCCGGCGTACACTCGGGCGACGCCACCCTGGTCTTCCCGGCACAGCACATCTACTTCTCCACCATCCGTCAGATCAAGAAGATCAGCCGCCGCATTGCCAAGGAGCTGAACATCTCCGGTCCGTTCAACATCCAGTACCTGGCCAAGGGGGCCGATGTGAAGGTCATCGAGTGCAACCTGCGTGCCTCCCGCTCCTTCCCGTTCGTCTCGAAGGTGCTGAAGTGCAACTTCATCGAGACCGCCACCCGCATCATGCTCGACGCTCCCTACACCTTGCCCGATAAGTCGGAATTCGACATCGACCGCATCGGTGTGAAGGCATCGCAGTTCTCGTTCGCCCGTCTGCAAAACGCCGACCCCATATTGGGTGTGGACATGTCATCGACCGGTGAAGTGGGCTGCATCGGCGACGACTTCAACGAAGCGCTGCTGAACGCCTTGATTGCCACCGGCTACAAGATTCCGCAGAAAGCCGTACTGCTGTCATCGGGAGCCATGAAGTCGAAAGTGGACCTGCTCGATGCCAGCCAGATGCTCGACAAGAAAGGTTTCAAGATTTATGCCACCGCCGGCACGGCCACCTTCCTCAACGCCCACGGCATCAGCACGACACCGGTATTCTGGCCCGACGAACGTCCCGATGCCCAGAACAACGTGATGAAGATGATTTCTGAACACCAGTTCGACCTGATTGTGAACATCCCGAAGAACCACACCAAGCGCGAGCTGACCAACGGCTACCGCATCCGCCGTGCGGCCATCGACCACAACATTCCGTTGATGACCAACGCCCGACTGGCCAAGGCCTTCATCGAAGCGTTCTGCAGTATGGAGCTGGGCGACATCCAGATCAAGAGCTGGCAGGAATACAAATAATAAGCGGAAACCAGCGCCTCCTAAAAAGAGGAATGAAGACACCCGGAAGGAACCATTTCCTTCGAGGTGTCTTCATTCCTCTTTTTTTAGGATACGGGAAACCCGCCCCCTTATTCACCCAACACTTTCCGGAAGCGTGCCAGGAAGTCGGCGGCCTCTGCCAGGGTCAGGCACAGCGGCGGCAACAGCCGGATGACATTCGTACCGCTCACGCCGGTAAACACGTGCTGCTCCTTCAGGAGCTTCAGACGGAGCTCCTTGATAGGCGCGTCAAATTCCAGCCCGATCATCAGTCCGCGTCCGCGCACCTCCTTGATTTGGGGGAACTTCTTCAGCTCGTCCAGCAGGTAAGCGCCCACGGTCGCCGCGTTCTCCACCAGCTGCTCTTGTTCCATGACATCGAGCACGGCCAGCGCGGCGGCACAAGCCAGATGGTTACCGCCGAACGTCGTGCCCAGCTGTCCGTAGACCGGTGTGAACATCGGGCTGATGAGGACCGCTCCCATGGGGAATCCGTTGCCGATGCCCTTGGCACACGTCACGATGTCGGCCTGGATGCCGTTGTGCTGATGGGCAAAGAACTTGCCGCTGCGTCCGTAGCCACTCTGGATCTCATCCAGCACCAGCACCGTGTTATGGGCGGTGCAGGCCTCCCGCAAGGCGTGCATGAAGTCGTCGGTAGGCAGCTTGATGCCGCCCACGCCCTGAATCCCTTCGATGATGACGGCACACACGTCCCCCTTCGCCAGTTCGCGGCGCATGGCCTCGATGTCGTTCAGCGGCAGGTAGGTGATATGTCCGTTGGCATTGATGGGCGCAATGATTTTCGGATTGTCCGTGGCCTCCACTGCCAGTGAGGTACGTCCGTGGAACGCCTTCGAGAACGACACGACCCGGGTGCGTCCGTTATAGAACGAGGCCAGCTTCAGCGCGTTCTCGTTGGCCTCGGCTCCGCTGTTGATCAAGAACAGCGCATAGTCGTCATAGCCGCAGGCCTTCCCGATGCGTTCGGCCAGCTGCCGTTGCAGCGTGTTGATGACAGAGTTCGAGTAGAAGCCCAAGGTGGCAACCTGCCGGCTGATGGCCTCTACATAATGGGGATGTGCATGACCGATGGAAATCACGGCATGACCGCCGTACAGGTCCAGATACTCCTGACCTTTGTCATCCCACACCCGGCAACCTTTTCCCTTGACAATGTTCACGTCAAAAAGGGGATATACGTCAAATAATTGCATAACAGTTAAATGAAGAATGAAGAATGAAGAATGAAGAATCAGTATATGCAAGTAGATGCAATGCTACATTCAATGAAGCATCAGTATATACAGTTCTACGCTCTCTTCTCCATAGGGTTACTTTTTACATGAAGAACGGAAAAGAAGAAAGAAGATCAATGAGCCTCGTTCTGCCTTTCGTTCTCCAAATGTTGTTTTACTGTTTTAATGGATGAAACCAATAATGCAACCAACTCGTTGCAATCGGTCATCATACTATTACATTGCCTGTTGTCCAAGAAGCGAGCGTCCCTGAGCAGACACAGCCAATAGTCCGTTTCATTGGCTTCCTTCAAGGCCACGCTCAACTTGTTAATGAAATCCGGTTTTACTCTGCGCAAACTCCGATTCCCGGACCAATGCGCCTATTGAAGTGCCCGAACGAAGAATTTGCTTCACCATAACTCTTGGTATGGAGCAATGAATCACGTCTGTACAATCGTTGGTGCATGTCCGTCAATGATTCTTCATTCTTCGTTCTTCATTCTTCATTTAAAAAGCGCTTGGTTTCAGGCGCAGGCCTACCGTTTCCTCCAGATTGAACATGAGGTTCATGTTATGGACCGCCTGGCCGCTGGCGCCTTTCAGCAGATTGTCGATGCACGACGTTACCAGCAGCTTGTCGCCGAACTTCTCCAGATGAAGGAGGCACTTGTTGGTGTTGACCACCTGCTTCAAGTCAATGTTCTTGTCCACCACGTGCGTGAACGAGTCTTCGGCATAATACTCTTTGTACATGCGTACCAGCTCGTCCAGTTCCACCTTGGTCTTCACCACCAGTGTGGCGAAGATGCCGCGCGGGAAGTCGCCCCGGTAAGGGATGAAGTCGATTTCGCTGTCGAAGCTGTTCTGCAACTGCTTGAGCGACTGCTTGATTTCGGGCACGTGCTGGTGCGTGAACGGCTTGTAGATGCTCAGGTTGTTGTTGCGCCAGCTGAAGTGGCTGGTGGCTCCCGGCTTCACACCCGCTCCGGTACTGCCGGTGATGGCGTTCACCATGACATCGTCGTTCAGCAGCAGGTTCTTGGCCAGCGGCAGCAGTCCCAGCTGGATGCACGTGGCGAAACAGCCCGGGTTGGCCACATGCCGGCTGTGGCAGATGGCCCGTCGGTTCAGTTCGGGCAGTCCGTACACAAAGTCATGCTGGTCGCTTTTCAGGCGGTAGTCCATGCTCAGGTCGATGATTTTCAGTTCCTCGGGCACGTTGTGGCTTTCCAGGAACTTGCGGGTGTCGCCGTGGGCGGTACAGAAGAACAGCACGTCAATCGTGTCGAGCGGCAGCTCGTCTGTGAAGACCAGGTCCGTCTCGCCGTAGAGTCCCTCATGGACGTCGGTAATCCGGTTGCCCGCATTGCTCGAACTGTTCACAAACTTGATGTCTACGTCGGGATGGTTCAACAGCAGGCGGATCAGCTCGCCTGCCGTGTATCCCGCACCTCCGATGATGCCTACCTTTATCATACGTTCTCCTCGTCTTTATGTACCGAATAATAGGCACGCAGCGGCGTAGAGAGCACCTTGATAAAGCCTTTGGCGTCTTCGGCGGTCCAGCCCTTCTGCATTTCGCCATATTCGCCCAGCTTGTTCTTCACCAGGTCGTCGGCCGATTCCACGCCCACCGTAGCGAAGCTGTACGGCCGCAGTTCGAGGATGGCCACTCCGTTCACGTTGCGCTGTGACTCCTGCAGCATGGCTTCGATGTCGCGCATCACGGGTTCGAGGTATTCGCTTTCGTGGAGGAACATGCCGTACCAGTTGGCCACCTGGTCCTTCCAGTACTGCTGCCACTTGCTCAGCGTGTATTTTTCGAGGAACTTGTGCGCGCCGATAATCAGCATCGGGGCCGCCGCTTCAAAGCCCACACGTCCCTTGATGCCGATGATGGTGTCGCCCACGTGCATGTCGCGGCCGATGCCGTAAGCCGCACCGATTTCCTCCACCTTCTGGATGGCCTTGATTTTGTCGTCAAACACTTCTCCGTTCACGGCATACAGTTCGCCTTTCTTGAACTCCAGCCTCAGCTGTTCGCTGCCCTGCCGGGTCACCTGCTTGAGGTACGCCGATTCGGGCAGTCCCTGTGCCGAGTCCAGGATTTCGCCGCCACAGATGGAGGTGCCCCAGATACCCACGTTGTAGGAATATTTCAGTTTGGTGAAGTCGGCCTCGAAGCCATGTTCCTTCAGGTAGTTGATTTCAAATTCGCGGCTCAGCGCCATGTCGCGGGTCAGGGTGATGATTTCCACACCCGGCGCCATGACGAGGAACGTCATGTCGAAACGCACCTGGTCATTGCCGGCACCCGTCGAGCCGTGGGCAATGGCGTGCGCGCCGATTTCGTTGGCATAGCGGGCGATGGCCAATGCCTGGAAGATACGTTCGGAGCTGACCGAGATGGGGTAGGTGCCGTTGCGCAGCACGTTGCCGAAGACCATGAACTTCAGGCTCTTCTCGTAGTATTCCTGCGTCACGTCGAGCGTCACATATTTCACTGCGCCCAGCTTGTAGGCGTTTTCCTCGTTCTTCTTCAGCTGCTCGGCGCTGAAGCCGCCGGTGTTGGCACAGGCCGCATATACTTCGTATCCCTTTTCCTTTGCCAGGTACATCACGGTGAACGATGTGTCCAAGCCGCCACTGAACGCAACGACTACTTTTTTCTTTTCTTCTGCCATATATCTATGTTGTTGGTTTTATTGTCGCTATAAAAGTCACTCTTAAAAATTGTTCTCCTTGTCATCCTTGTGCAGGGCCGGGTCGTAGAGCATGGCGGTGCAGATGCAGAACTTGCGGTTCTTCTCCTTCAGGATGCCGTGGTTGATACAGCCCTCGCAGCCCTTCCAGAAAGCCTCGTCGTCCGTCAGCTCGTTGAAGGTCACCGGCACATAGCCCAACTCGGTGTTCATCTTCATGACCGCCGCCCCCGACGTCAGACTGAAGATTTTCGCTTTCGGCCAGCGCAGGCGGGCCAGCGTGAACGAGGCGTGCTTGATGCGCTTGGCCAGGCCCAGCCCCCGATAGTCGGGATGGACAATCAGCCCCGATGTCGCCACATACTGGCGGTTGCCCCATGACTCGATATAGGTGAATCCGGCAAAATCATCGCCACACAAGGCGATGATGGCCTTGCCCTCTTTCATCTTCGTCGCCACATACTCGTGGGTACGTTCGGCGATACCCGTGCCGCGCACCTTGGCGGCCTCCTTGATGGTATTCAGAATCGTGTCAACATACACCTCATGCGAGGCGTCGGCCACCATCACATCAATTTGTTTAGAACTATCCATTTCAGTCATCACTTGCTTATTATAAATTATTGATATTCGGTATAATGTGGTTCAGGGCCTGCTTCACGCTGGTGCGTGTACAGCCTTCGCGCAAGACCAGCATAATCGTGTCGTCGCCGGCAATGGTCCCGATGATTTCGGCCAGATCATTGTTGTCGATGTCGTAGGCCAGACGGCTGGCATAGCCGGGGCGCGTCTTGATGACGGCAATGTTGCCCGAGAACTCGATGGAGAGAAATCCTGTATGCCGTATCAGGTCGCCCGTACTGTGCGAGTCCACCATGCGTTTGTACATCGTATTGTTGGGCAACACATACACGTAATTCCCGTTCATGCTGGCTGCCTTCGCCACCTTCAGCTGCTTCAGGTCGCGCGAGAGGGTGGCCTGCGTCAGCGTATAGCCTTCCTTGCCCAGCTCTTGCAACAGCTCCTCCTGGCTGCCTATCTCCTGGCTGGAGATAATCATCTTGATAGTATCCAGTCTGCTACTTTTGGTCTTCATTGTATAATTATGCTTAATCGGCCGCAAAATTACAGATTCTATTGGAATTTCATGCAACAACCTCCCTCTTTTTTTTATAGGGTGTCCTGACACAGGGCCCCGGCGCAAAAACACCGGGTCCGGGCGTCCCCTCAAAAAGAAAACCGCCGCCGGGAGGGATTATTGCCGACAAACCATTAACTTTGCGGAAAATACGAATCAAATTCCTAAAACCGATATTCTATGAAACCTGCAAAAACCCTTTGTCTCGGCCTGCTGCTGGCAGCACCAGCACTGTCGCTGCACGCCCAGAAAGCCATGACCGTAGACGACCTTGTGAGCTGGAAACACATCTCGCAACAGACCATTTCGAACGACGGCGCTTGGGCGGCCTGCGTCTTCTCGCCCTGGAAAGGTGACTCCGAGGCACAGGTGTACGCCACCGACGGACACCAGACGGCCGTCTATCCGCTGGGCACAGACACCCGCTTCTCCGCCGGTTCGGGCTATGTGCTGGTGAAAGAGGCTCCCGCCGTAAAAGACGTGGAGGCCCTGAAGCTGAAGAAGACCAAGAAAGACAAGCTGCCGATGGACCGCCTCCACATCCGCCGGCTGGCCGACGGCATCGAGTGGACGATAGACTCCCTGAAGTCGTACCGGCTGGCCGAATCCGCCGACTGGCTGGCTTACCAGAGCGGACGCAAGGACTCGGTGCTCCACCTCACCTCGCTCGACCGCACGCAGCAGTTCACCCTGCCCAACGTCTCGGCCTACGGCTTCGCCAAAGAAGGGGCAACGCTCTACTACGTCACCCCCGACAGCACCGCCGATACCCGTCCGGGCCTCTACGTGTGGACCGCCGGCGCTGCGGCACCCACCTTGGTGAAGGCCGGCAACGGACGTTTCCGCCAGCCTGCCTTCGACGAGAGCGGCCAACGCCTGGCCTTCCTCTACACCGGCAAGGAAGACCGCAACACGACGGAGATGAGTCTGTGGATGGCCCAGGACGGACAGCCCGCCCGCTGCCTGGCCGACCGCCGGCACCCCGGCATGACCGCCGGCTGGATCATCAGCCCCCACCGCGAACTGACGTTCTCGAAAGACGGCAGACGCCTCTTCTTCGGCACTGCCCCCCAGCCGCTGCAGAAAGACACCACCGTACTGGCCGAAAACCGCCCGAACGTACAGGTGTGGAGCGGCGACGAGCCCGTGCAGTACACCGTGCAACAATATAATAAGGAGAAAGACCTGAAGAAGGCCTACACCGCCGTCTGGATGGCCGCCGAAAGCCGGATGGTGCAGCTGGCCGACAGCCTGCGGCCCGACGCCCCCCTCAACCGCCAGGGCCAGGGCGACTATGTCCTGGTGTCCACCTCGCGCCCCTACTCCCTGTCGTCCATGTGGGAGGGACGGTCCCGCTCCGACTGGTACCGCGTGTCGCTGAAAGACGGCAGCCGCACCGCCTTGAGCCGTGCCGACTATGCCCGTTACCACCTCTCCCCCGCCGGGAAATATGCCTACGCCTACAACGAGACAGACAGCTGCTGGTACACCATTGAGCTGGCCTCCGGCACCCGCTACCGGCTGACGACACCGCAGACCTTCGCCGCCTGGGACGAGGACACCGATGTGCCCGACTATCCGCGTGCCCACGGCGTGGCCGGCTGGAGCGAGGGTGACGAACGCCTGCTCCTCTACGACCGCTACGACATCTGGTCGTTCAGCCCCACCGCCTCGGGCAGCCCCGTACGGCTCACCACCGACGGGCGCGAGAACCGCCGCAGCTACCGCCTGCTCACCCTCGACCCCGACCAGGAGAGCGTCCGTCTGAAAGAGCCGCAGTACCTCCGCTCGTTCGACGAGGGCACCAAGGCCCACAGCTTCTACACCGCCCGTCTGGACCGGCCCGGCCGGCCCGCCCTGCTCTGCGGCAGTGACGACCGCCTCTTCGGCCTCCCGCTGAAGGCCAAGAACGCCGGCCGCGTGCTCTTCACCCAAGAGAACTTCCAGACCTTCCCCGACCTGTACAGCGCCGACCTGCGCTTTGCCCAGCCCGTACGGCTCACCCACGGCGGCGACCAGCAGGAGGGCTTCATCTGGGGCAGCGCCGAGCTGGTAGAATGGACCTCGTTCGACGGCACCCCGCTGCAGGGCGTTGTCTACAAACCGTCGGACTTCGACCCCCACCGCCAATACCCCATGATTGTGAACTTCTACGAGCGCAACTCCGAGACCCTGAACAAGTACCGGATGCCCGAAGCGCACCGCTCCACCATTGACTACCATTACTACCTGAGCAACGGCTACATCATCTTCAACCCCGACGTGCGCTACAGCCGCGACGGATTCCCGGGTGAGGACTGCTACAACTGTGTGATGCCGGGCATCGCCGCCGTGGTGGCCAAAGGCTATGTGGACCACCGCCGCATCGGGGCGCAGGGCCACAGCTGGGGCGGCTACCAGGTAGCCTACCTGGCCACCCGCACCAACCTCTTCGCCGCCATCGAGTCGGGCGCGCCCGTGGTGAACATGTTCAGCGCCTACGGCGGCATCCGCTGGGGGTCGGGCCTCAACCGCTCGTTCCAGTACGAGCACACGCAGAGCCGCATCGGCGGCACGCCGTGGGATGCCACCACCCGCTACTTCGAGAACTCGCCGCTGTTCTTCATGGACAAGGTGCATACCCCCATCCTCATCATGCACAATGATGCCGACGGCCATGTGCCCTGGTACCAAGGCATCGAGTACTTCATCGCCCTGAAGCGCCTGCAGCGCCCCGTCTGGATGCTGAACTACGTGGGCGAGCCCCACTGGCCGCTCAACAAGGCGAACCAGAAGGACTTCCAGATCCGTATGTTCCAGTTCTTCGCCCACTACCTGAAGGGCGAGCCCATGCCGAAATGGATGGAAGAAGGCGTGCCCGCGGTGAAGCAACCCTTCGAGCTGGGCTACTGACCCCGCCGCGGCAGCCTGCTGCCGCCCCTGACCATGACTGATAACACTCACCTCAAAAAAACACTACCATGCGAGATTTTCTGAAATACACCTTGGCTACACTGACAGGCCTGTTCATCGGCGGCATCCTGCTGGGGCTTGTCTTCTTCATCGGCCTGATAGGCTGGGTGGCCAGCGCCACCTCCGAGCCGGTCACCGCTGTTCATGACAACTCCGTCTTCACCCTGAAGCTGGAGGGCTCCCTCCTCGAACGCTACACCACCGACCCGTGGGACAGCTACCTGAACAGCCAGCTGAACACCAGCGGGCTGGAGCAGATCACGGCGGCCATCCGCAAGGCCAAGAGCAACGACAAGATCAAAGGCATCTACTTGGAGGCCGGACAGCTGGAGGCCGCCCCCGCCTCCTTGCAGGCCATCCGGCGCGAGCTGCTCGACTTCAAGCAGAGCGGCAAGTTCATCGTCGCCTACAGCGGCCACTACAGCCAGGGGGCCTACTACCTGTCTTCGGTGGCCGACAAGGTCATCCTGAACCCCGCCGGTTCGCTGGACTGGAAGGGGCTCAGCGCCACCACCGTCTTCTACAAAGGACTGCTGGAGAAAGCCGGCATCGAGATGCAGGTGTTCCGGGTGGGCACCTACAAGTCGGCCGTAGAACCCTTCGTGGCCACCGAGATGAGCCCGGCCAACCGCCGGCAGACGCAAGCCTTTCTCGACGACACCTGGCGCCAGCTGCTCGGCGACGTGGCCGACACACGCCGGCTGACGGCCGAACGGCTCCAGGAACTGGCCGACCGCCATACGGGGCTGGCCCCCGCCGAAGAGGCGGTGCGGAGCGGACTGGCCGACACGCTGCTGTACAAAGACCAGGTGCTGGCCTACCTGAAACAGCTCACCGGCACCGATGAGGACGACCGCCTGGAGACCCTGGACTTGGGGCAAATGGCCGGCATCCGCACCTCCGCCGCCGAGGGGGAGAAGAAAGACCAGATTGCCGTCTACTATGCCTTTGGCGAGATTGACGGCAACGGTTCCGACTACGGGAAAAGCGGCATCAACTCCGAGCGGGTCATCTGCGACCTGCGCGACCTGCGCACGGACGACGATGTGAAGGCCGTCGTGCTGCGCATCAACTCGCCGGGCGGCAGCGCCTACGGGTCCGAACAGATTTGGCGCGAGGTCTGCCTGCTCAAGGCATGCAAGCCCGTTGTCGTGTCCATGGGAGACTATGCGGCCTCGGGCGGCTACTACATCGCCTGTGCCGCCGACCACATCCTGGCCGAGTCTACCACCCTCACCGGCTCCATCGGCGTGTTCGGCCTCCTGCCCAACGCCCGCCAGCTGTTCACCGACAAGCTGGGCCTCCGGGCAGAGACCGTCAAGACCGGCGACCTGGCAGACATCGGCAGCACGGTGCGCCCCCTGACCGCCGCCGAGAAGGCCGGCCTCCAGCAGGGCGTAGAGCAGACCTACGAGCTGTTCACCCGCCGTTGCGCCGAGGGCCGCCACCTGCCCCAAGACTCCGTGAAGGCCATGGCCGAAGGCCGTGTGTGGAGCGGCGAGGCCGCCCTGCGCCTGGGGTTGGTCGACGAGCTGGGCGGCCTGCGCCGGGCCGTGGAGGTGGCTGCCGCCAAGGCCGGCATCGACCACTATGCCGTGGCCGGCTATCCGCAGAAAGAGAGCACCCTCGACAAGCTGCTCTCGCTGAAGGCCGACAGCTACATCCACAGCCGCCTGCAGGCCCTCTTCGGGGTCTATGGCAACGGGCTGGGCCTCCTCCGGCAGCTGGACCGCATCGACCGCATCCAGGCCCGCCTGCCGTTTGACCTGGAAGTGAACTGACCTGCCATGAACCGTCCTTCCATCCGCATCTGCCGCGCCCTCTACCCACTGGCCTGCCTCTACGGGGCGGGCGTGTGGCTGCGCAACCTGCTGTTCGACCGCGGCTGGCTGCCCTCGCGCAGCTTCCCCCTGCCGGTCATCAGCGTGGGCAACCTCACCGTGGGCGGCACCGGCAAGACGCCCCACACCGAGTACCTCATCCGCCTGCTCCACCCCCGCTGGCAGACCGCCGTGCTGAGCCGGGGCTACCGCCGCCGCACCTCGGGCTTCGTGCTGGGCACCTCCCGCACCACCGCCGCCGACATCGGCGACGAGCCCTGCCAGATGCTGCGCAAGTTCCCCGGCCTCCGTGTGGCGGTCGATGCGGACCGCTGCCACGGCATCGCGCGGCTGACGGACGGACAGACGGCCCCCGGCACCGAGGTCATCCTGCTCGACGACGCCTTCCAGCACCGCTACGTGCGGCCCGGGCTCAGCCTCCTGCTGATAGACTACCACCGGCCCGTGACCGCCGACGCCCTCCTGCCGGCAGGCCGCCTGCGCGAGCCGGTGGCGGGCAAACGGCGGGCGGACCTCCTCATCGTGAGCAAATGCCCGCCCGACATGGGGGCTGCCGAACGCCGGGAGTGGGAGCGGCGGCTGGCGTGCCTGCCCCGCCAACGGCTGTTCTTCACCACCCTGACCTACGGGGCCCTGTATCCGCTCGGCGGCGGTGCCGCCCGCCCGCTCCACAGCCTCGGTGCCGCCGATGCCGTGCTGCTGCTCACCGGCATCGCCTCGCCCGCCGCCCTGCTGCAGGAGCTGGCGAGACACACCCGCCACGTCACGCCCCTCACGTTTGCCGACCATCACGCCTTCACGGCGGCAGACCTGCGCCGGCTGGAGCAGGCCTTCGGGCAGCTGCCCCACGGGCGGCGGCTCATCATCACCACCGAGAAGGACGCCGCCCGCCTGGCGGACTGTCCGCACCTGCCGGCACCCCTCCGTGCCGCCCTGTATGTGCTTCCCGTCGAGGTCTCTTTCCTTTTCGGCGAAGCCGGAACGTTTAACCAAACCATCACCGAGTATGTACAACAACATCTTAGAAACAGCCGCCTTCCTGAAGGAACGCCTGCACGCCCGTCCTGAGGCTGCCATCATCCTGGGGTCCGGACTGGGCAGCTTAGTCGGCGAGATGACCGTCAGTGCCGAGATTCCCTACACGGCCATCCCCCACTTCCCCCTCTCCACCGTCGAGGGGCACAGCGGGAAGCTCATCGTCGGCCGCCTGGGCGGGAAAGACATCCTGGCCCTGCAGGGACGCTTCCATTACTACGAGGGCTACAGCATGAGCGAAGTGACCTTCCCCGTGCGCGTCTTCCGCGAGCTGGGCATCCGTCGCCTCTTCGTCTCCAACGCGGCGGGAGGCACCCATCCCGACTTCGCCATCGGCGACCTCATGATCATCACCGACCACATCAACCTCTTCCCCGAGCATCCGCTGCGGGGCCGCAACATCGGCTACGGCCCCCGCTTCCCGGACATGAGCGAGGCCTACTCCAAAGACCTCATCGCCCGGGCCCTTGCCATCGCCGCCGCCCGCGGCATCCCGGTGCGGCAAGGCGTGTACCTCGGCACCCAGGGCCCCACTTACGAGACCCCGGCCGAGTACCGCATGTTCCGCCGGCTGGGGGCCGATGCCGTGGGGATGTCCACCGTGCCCGAAGTCATCGTGGCCAACCACTGCGGCATGCAGGTCTTCGGCATCTCGGTCATCACCGACCTCGGCGTGGAGGGCAAGATTGTGGAAGTGTCGCACGCCGAGGTCCAGAAGGCCGCCGACGAGGCACAGCCCCGCATGACCCTCCTCCTGCGCGAACTCATCGCCACCCTCTGATTGTTTAACCCCATAACTCACCTGTTTTTTATGCACGAAGGAACCAGAACAGAAATAGCAACCTTGGGCGAGTTCGGCCTCATCCAGCACCTCACGGCCGACCTCCATCCGCAGAACCCCGAAACCCGCTACGGCATCGGCGACGATGCCGCCGTGCTCGATTTCGGCTCCCGGCAGGCGTTGGTCACCACCGACCTGCTCATGGAAGGGGTCCACTTCGACCTCGTCTACACCCCCCTCAAACACCTCGGCTACAAGTCGGCCATGGTCAACTTCTCCGACATCTATGCCATGAACGGCACCCCCCGGCAAATCACCGTGTCGCTGGCCGTCTCCAAACGCTTCTGCATCGAAGACCTGGAGGCCTTCTATGACGGCCTGCGGTTAGCCTGCGAGCGGCACCACGTCGACATTGTGGGCGGCGACACCACCTCGTCCGTCACGGGGCTGGCCATCTCCATCACCTGCCTCGGCACCGCCGGGCCCGACCGCATCGTCTACCGCAACGGCGCATGCGACACCGACCTCATCTGCGTCAGCGGCGACCTCGGGGCCGCCTACATGGGCCTCCAGCTCATGGAGCGCGAGAAGGCCGTCTTCCGCGGCGAGAAGGACGTGCAGCCCGACTTTGCCGGCAAGGAATACCTGCTGGAGCGTTTCCTCAAGCCCGAAGCGCGCCGCGACATCGTCCAGCGGCTCGAAGCGGCAGGCATCCGCCCCACCGCCATGATGGACATCTCCGACGGGCTCTCGTCCGAGCTGCTGCACATCTGCACGCAGAGCCACGCCGGCTGCCGCGTCTACGAGGAGCGCATCCCCATCGACTACCAGACGGCGGTCATGGCCGAGGAGTTCAACCTCAACCTCACCACCTGCGCCCTCAACGGCGGCGAAGACTACGAGCTGCTGTTCACCGTCCCCCTGTCCTGCCACGAAACCGTGTCGCAACTGGAGGATGTCCGCATCATCGGCCACATCACCCGCCCCGAACTGGGCTGCGCGCTGGTCACCCGCGACGGCACCGAACTGGAGCTGAAAGCGCAGGGATGGAATCCGCTGAAGGCCGACCGGTAGGCCGACGCGCCCGCCGCTAAGGAGGAAAAATCCTAAAAAACGAAGATTTTTCCTCCAAACGCTTGCAGATTCAAAAATAATCCCTACCTTTGCACCGCAATTGAGAGAATAGCCAAGCGGTGCCATAGCTCAGTTGGTAGAGCAAAGGACTGAAAATCCTTGTGTCCCCGGTTCGATTCCTGGTGGCACCACCACACGGAGAGAGAGATACAGCGATGTATCTCTCTCTTTTTGGCCTTTTGCGGTTAATAAGCCGCAAAATTTGCGGCTTATTAACCGCAAAACCGTATATTTGCAGCAAACAGTGAAGCCTATGTACATACATGAACATCAAGAATGGCCTTCCTTTTCGTGGGACAAGGAACTTGTCAGTGAAAAACTCAACCAGGTAAACAAGGCTGTCGGCTATCTGATGGGACGTCTGAGTGTCATCGGCTTCAACGACAAGAACGGCGTCTTGCACTGCAAATAATTCGTAGCCACCATCGCGAGGAAACCGCTCTTCACCTCGTTGTTGGGGAAATCGAGCAGAAAGAGATTCGAATCCTTGTCAAAATCCTTGATAGTGAGATAGCCGCTCTGATAAATCATCGGCAGCGGGTATTCGATGTCGGCCTTATAATTGATGAACTCATCCGGAAGATAACACTGGCTGGTCAGCTCATCAATCCCCTCGTTGAAGTGGTTCATCAGGCGAATCAGATACGACGGCGTACCGCTGGCAAACCAATAGTCGCGGATATCCTTACTATCCAAAGCATTCAGCAGACTGAACGGATTGTAGATATCCGCCATCCCCTTGCTGAAGTGATAACCATCGTAATGACGCTTTAACCGCTGCCGCATCTCCTCTTCCGTACAGCCTTCCGAGACCGCCATTTCCCGGATAGGCGCTGCAAATTGAGCATACAGTTCCTCTTCTGTAATGCCACAAAGCGCCTCGTACTTCTCGAACATACTGATGTCCTTGGGCTGGTTGAAGCCACTGAACACACTGACCTGTGAGAACTTGGTGACCCCTGTCAGGAAGACAAAGCGCAAGGAAGCGTCGGCCTGTTTAAACACCGAATAGAACGCCTTCAGCACATCACGGTTCTGCTCCAACAGCTCCGGCTCTCTCTCCAGCACATCCAGCAGCGGTTTGTCATACTCGTCCACCAAAACTACCGCACCTCGCCCCGTCCGCTCGGCAGCCGCCTGAAGGATACGGCTGAAACGCAAACCATATTCTGGCCGCACATCCGTTACGATGCCGTATTCCCGCTCCCAACCGGAAAGCATACTGTCCAACACCCGGTTCAAAGCACCCAGCACCGTGAAGTTGACTCCATTAAAATCGAAATGGAACACCCGATGCACGTGCCAGTCTGTCTCCAACGCATCGATTTTCAAGCCGGCAAAGAGTTCCTTCTTTCCTTCGAAATAAGCACGAAGCGTGGAGAGCAGCAAACTCTTTCCGAAGCGTCGGGGACGGCTCAGGAAATAAATCTTCCCCTCCGTTGCCAAGGAATAAACCATATCAGTCTTATCTACATAGACAAAACCGCGTTCAATAAGTTGGTCGAAAGTCTGTATGCCAATCGGATATTTCATAATTTACCTGTTTTTAAAACCAAAATAGAGCATCAGCAACGTACAAAAATAGACATATTCTCTCAGAACTCCAAGACTTCGTCAGGCATAATATCAGGGAAGGCAGCCCCCGGCCACCACTGACGACCGCCGCCGGCCACCACTGACGACCGCCGCCGGCCCTCACTGACGGCACGCCACCGCCGTGAGAGAGGCCCCTTCTCCCCTGTCCTTCCGAATTCTGCTCATTTTTTTAAGATTCTTTTGGATATATCCTACATAATGACTAACTTTGCACCGGTTTAAAACAGTAATATATACAAATTAAGAAAAAAATCAAACAATGCTTGTCAGCAAGGACAACCGGCACAGATGGTTGCGCCCTGCCAGCGTTATGAAGAACCTGCATCAACCGAAAGGCTTTCCTGTCGGCCCAAAGGCCGACAGGCAGCCACTGACCAATGAGAAATAGACATCGTGAGAACCTTAAGTAACAAAACAGCCGGATGGGGGGGGTAAAAATCACACGTCTGATTTTGCTCTGCCTGATGGTATGGCTCAGCCTCTGGCCAGGAAGAGCTGTCGTGCCCGACAGCATCGGACAGTATCGTCCGCTGCCGGACTATCCTTTTGTGTTCGTGTCTGAACGTCCCGACGCACTGCCGCCGCAACTCCCCGACTCGCTCTTCAATGCCGTGGCCGAAGGCTTCCGCTTCGAGGTGAACCGCACCGACATCCGGCCCGACGACCCCTTCCTGCAACGCTACACCCGCCACATCGCCCCCTTGCTCGCCCGCCAGGGCATGCAGCTGCGGCAGGTCGACGTGCGCGGCACCGCCTCGCCCGAAGGACCCTATGAGAACAACCGCCGGCTGGGATGGGAACGCACCCGCCGCCTCACCGACTTCCTCGCTGAGCGCCTCGACCAGCCCGCCCACTCCTACGCCACCCGCACCCGGAGCGTCACCGAGGACTATACCCACCTCGTGGCCCTGATGCGGGCCGACCACGACCCCGATGCCGAGCGCGTGGCCCGCCTGTGGGAGGACTGCGGTGAGGACGAGCAGCTGTGCAAGCAACGCCTGCGCCTGCTGGACGGAGGCCGCCTGTGGCAACGCCTCACCGGCGAGTACTTCCCCCGCCTGCGCCGCGCCCGTGTGGTCATCTGGTGCTCCCGCCGCCCCGACTTCGTGCCGCAAGACCTGCCGCCCGTGGCCGCCACGGCCACCGTCCTGCCCCTGCCCCCGGCACCCGCCCTCCCCACCACCTGCGTGCTGCCCGTACCGCCCGTCCGGGCCGGCCCTGCCGGCACCCCCGCCGCACGCCAACGCCTGCTGGCCGTGCGCACCAACCTGCTGCTCGACGCTTTCTACCTGCCGCAATTCGGCTGGGCTCCCTCTGCCAACGTGCAGGTGGAGTACTTCCCCCGCCGCGGCCACTATACGTATAACGCTTCCTTCACCTTCAGCAACCACCGCCACTGGCAGACGTGCGAGTTCTTCCAGGTGCGCGACCTGCGCCTCAGCCTGCGCCGCTACTTCCGCGGCGGAGCGCACTTCCGCGGCGCCTACCTCGATGCCTATGCCCAAGGGGCCGTGTACGGCATCGGTCTGAGCCCCACCAAGGGCTGGCAGGGCGAGGGCGGAGGCGGCGGACTCGGCGCGGGCTACACCTTCCGCCTCAACCGCAAAGGCTCCCTGCGCCTGGAGTGCTCCGTACAGGCAGGCGCCTTCTACACCGTCTATGACCCCTACGTGTATGGCGACCCCACCAACGGCCTGCACGACGGCTATTACTACTACAAGTACACCGGCCAGTGGGAGACCTTCCGCAAACGCCGGTTCAGCAAACTCTGGATAGGCCCCACCGAAGTGGGCCTGCACCTCACCTACGACCTGCTCTACCACCGCACGGCCGTCCCCCGGAAAGGAGGTGGCCTATGAGACCCTGGCTCCTCTACCTGCTCGTGCTCTGCCTGCCGGCCTCGTGCATCGAGCCGCCCCTGCACTTGGCTTCGGCCGAGGCGCTGGACCCCGACCTGCCGGTGGTGAACACCGAGCTGGAGGTGCAGTGGAACCTCAGTGTGGACTGGACCACCGAGTGGCACTACGGCTGGACCGCCGACGACGAGAGCCGCTGGGGCCCCGTGGCCTACCCCGAACCCACGGGCTTCGAGGTGCGCCGCTACTACCTGGGCGACGACCCCCATACGCCGGTGGCCCGCGCGGCGGTGGACGGCTTCCACGTGCAGGGCACCCACTTCCGCCGCAACTACCGCTACGGCTACTACCACCTCCTGGTGTGGAGCGACATCGACTCGCCCGACGGCACCCAGGTGCTCATTGTCGACGATGCCAAGGCCGACTCGGTCTATGCCACCACCACCGTAACGCGCGGCCTGCTGCGGGCCGACGAGGAACGCACGGTGACGGCCCTCTACAACCAGCCCGAGGTGTTCTACGCCTCGTGGGTGGACCAGGTCTACATCTCGCGCGACGAGAAGGACTATGACTATTACGACGAAGACAACCGCCTCTGGGTGAAGCACATCAAGGCCAACCTCACCCCGCGCGTGTACATCTACTTGGTGCAGGCGTTGCTCCACCACAACGATGGGCGCATCGTGGGCGTCTCGGGCGACGCCGCCGTGTCGGCCCTGGCCAACAGCACCAATGTGCGCACCGGCCACACGGGCAACACGCCCTGCATGGTCTACTACGGCGCAGGCTACCGGGCGGACGTGAAGCTCCCCTCGGGCGAGCAGGTGGACGTGGCGGGAGGCAAGCTCACCACCTTCGGCCTCTGCGACCAGCCCCCCTACGCCGCCGGCCGCGACACGCACTACACGGGCAGCCGGGGCGACCTGAACAACTACGTCTACCTCACCCTGCGTTTCCGCAACGGCACGGAGAAGACGGTGACGGCCTCCGTCACCGAGCAGTGCCAGGCGCACTGCTACGGCGGTGTGCTGACGGTGCACCTCGACTGCCGGGAGATAGAGATGCCGCCCGACGGGTCGGGCGGACCGGGCAACCTCTTCGTCCCCACCGTAGAGGACTACGAGAACGTGGATTACGAAATACCGATGTAAAGAACAACAATAACTTATATTAATTCTCTAATTTTTATGAACATGAAAAAGTATTTATTGCTTTCGGCAGTTGCCTGCACATTGGCAGGTTGCTCCAACGATTTCAATCCTGCTGATGTGGTAGTGGACAAAGGCTCCAACACCGAGACCAAAGAAGCCCCCATCGGGTTCTCAGCCACCAACAAGAATATGTTGCGTGATGCAAATTATTTGCAAGACAAGGGTCACTACAACTTTGGGGTGTTTGCGTATAAAGACACGGATCCTGACCATGATATTATGGCGGACTACTTGGTGGGTTATATGGACGCAACCGGTAGGAAAGGGTATAAATTGGATGTAAATAATCAGACGACATTACAGAATAGTACTGGTTCAGAAAACGACAATGTATCCTATTGGGCGTATGAGAAGTTGGGGAATGCTGAATACGCTCTTGAAAGTAATCAAGAGAATGAAAGCTTTTACACAACTGGATCATCAGAAGCAGACAAGTTCTACCTGTCCAACAACGCAAACCAGTACCTGCGCTATTGGGACAAGTCTTCCACAAGTACCAACTTCTATGCCTA
The DNA here is from genome assembly GCA_945833835.1 of uncultured Bacteroides sp. GTDB lineage: Bacteria > Bacteroidota > Bacteroidia > Bacteroidales > Bacteroidaceae > Phocaeicola. The sequence continues at coordinate 615 of CAMAFR010000042.1, read as the reverse complement.
TGCTCCGTATTACCACCATAATGAGGACGCGACAGGTGTAACCTTTGATAATTCGAACCACCAGCTGACCCTTCCCATTGGTGCTATTCAGGCAGGAACAGACGACGCTACCAAGTACGAAGCGATGTATGCAGCCAAGAATGTTACTTCGACAGACTACGGAAAAGACGTTGCTCTCGAATTCAAGCGTCTGGTTTCTAAAATCCGTATTGCTTTCTGGGAAGATATTGCCGGATATGGAGTGACGATGCAAAATTTGCAGGACGGTATAGGAATCAGTGCTGCACCGGCAAAAGAAGAAAGCCCCACCCATAAACGCGCTAACATTCTCAAGCAAGCAGGAGTTACTATCACATTCACTAGTCCAAATTACGATGCTATTACTACTGCAATCAGCGATATTGTATTTTCAGGAACAACCAATTATACCAACTATTCAGAAACAGATGGCGAATTCATCTCCTTTAAGAAACCGACAGGACAAACTACAAGTGGGTCAGGAGATGATCAACCTGCCAATCGTATTGCTACTACGAAAGAATCCATCAATGAAGCAACAGACTACTAGTCTGTAAAGTCTAAAAAGTGACAAAACAAGTTACTTTACCAGCAATC
>CAMAFR010000041.1 GCA_945833835.1 uncultured Bacteroides sp. | reverse complement strand
ATGGCGACGAGAGCGGAGTCTATTGGAAGATGCGGGTGTTTGAGGACTACACGCTATTGGTGATGGACGATAAAGGGAACTATTACCACGTAAAAAAGAGTGCAAGGTCAAGGAAAGAGGCGCATCGCAGCGTAATGATGCAGATGCCTACCGGTATGGGGAAGACCGTTGTACTTGCTTCGCTGGTGAAGCAATATCTGAAGAAGAATGCCGATTTTCAGTGCTGATTGTGACGCACCGTATAGAACTGATCGGGCAGACAGGAACGTTTCTGAGCCATTTCGGGATAGACTATGGGTGATTACTGGAGGCAAAGGAGCTACTGTATGGCGGAGTAGGTGCGAAAGATAATTGCCTCACGGTTCGAGAAAGGGTTTGTGCAACAATGTCTGCTGAGCTTTTACGAGGAGATTTTCCGGCCCGACCAGTCATAAGTCGGGATTTATTGCTACATTTGCGAAAGATGGTTGGACCGATGACAGAAAGGAGAAGGAAACGATGGAAACAAAGCCACTGAAGCGGTGCCCGATAGGCATCCAAACATTCGAGGAAATCAGACAGGGAGATTATCTCTATGTGGACAAGACGGAGATTGTCTACCGTTTGACGCACGCCTATAAGTATGTGTTTCTGAGCCGTCCGCGCCGTTTCGGCAAGTCGCTGCTGGCCTCCACCCTGCACAGCTATTTTGCCGGTGCACAGGAGTTATTCAAAGGGTTGGCCATGGAACGGCTGGAAACAGAGTGGACCGCCTATCCGGTGCTGCACTTCGACATGAGCACGGCCAAACACATGGACCAGCGTGCGCTGGAGATGGAGCTGAGCGGCAAGCTGTCACGATTGGAGGCTGTCTATGGGAAAGGAGGATCTGATGAAAACAATCTGAACCAACGCTTGGAAGGACTGATTATGCGGGCCTATACCCAGACGGGCCGGAAGGTGGTGGTGCTGATTGACGAATACGACGCCCCGCTGCTGGACGTGGTGCACGAGGAGGAGCAGCTGCCGAAGCTCCGGCAGGTGATGCGCAACTTCTACTCTCCGCTGAAGGCCTGCGACCCCTACCTCCGCTTCGTCTTCCTGACGGGCATCACGAAATTCTCCCAGATGAGCATCTTCAGCGAGCTGAACAACCTGACCAACATCAGCATGGACAAGCGGTATGGCGCCATCTGCGGCATTACGGAGGAGGAACTGCTGACGCAGGCAAGCGACCATGTGGATGCCTTGGCGGCCAGTCTGGAGCTTTCGCGGGAGGAGACCATCGCACGCCTGAAGGACCTGTATGACGGGTACCATTTCACCTGGCCCTCTCCCGACATCTTCAACCCGTTCAGTCTGCTGAACGCACTGGCGGACTGCAGGCTGGACAGTTACTGGTTCGGCAGCGGCACGCCGACCTACCTGATTGAGATGATGCGCAAGTTCGGGGTCCTGCCTTCCCAACTGGGCCGCTGTGATGCCATGGCCTCGGAGTTTGACGCACCGACCGAGCGGATGACCTCGCTGATGCCCTTGCTCTATCAGAGCGGTTATCTGACGATAAAGGACTATCTACGTGAGGAGGGCATTTACACGCTGGATTTCCCGAACAAGGAAATCCGGGTGGGGCTGATGGAGAGCCTGCTGCCCCACTATGTGCAGTATCCGGCAGGCTCGGGACTTACCACGGTGGCGAAAATGTACCGTGCCTTGCGTCTGGACGATTTGGAGGGGATGCTCCGCCTGCTGCGGGACTTCCTGCTGACGGTGCCCCAGTGCGACAACACCCGGTACGAGGGCCACTACCAGCAGCTGCTGTATGTGATATTCTCCCTGTTGGGCCGGTATGTGGATGTGGAGGTACGGACGGCCACGGGCCGTGTGGACATGGTGATGCGTGCCGCCGGCAAGCTCTACCTCTTTGAGCTGAAGCTGAACCGTTCGGCGGAAGCCGCCCTGCGCCAGATAACGTTGAAGGACTATCCCGCCCGTTTCGCACAATGCGGGCTGCCGGTGGTCAAGGTGGGGCTCAATTTCGATGCCGACACCCATACCCTCAGCGACTGGAAGATAGAGGCCTGAATGTGACTTTGTGGCGGTTCCACATTTTTACGTACCTTTGGAGTGACGAAAGAACAGATTGCCAACTATGACGAATTTACAACTATCCATCATCCCCCGGACGCTGCACTTCAAGCAACCGGCCGGAACTTCCAGAGGTGTTTACCTCACGCGGAAAGTATGGTATGTCGTGCTGACAGACACCGGGAGCGGCAGGAAGGGCATCGGCGAATGCGCTCCCCTACCCCGGCTGAGCTGTGACGACCTGCCCAATTATGAAGCTGTGCTGACTGAACATGCCCGGCGGGTGGCCGAGACGGGACAACTGGACGAACGCCTTCTGCGCAATGTCCCCTCCATCCGGTTCGGACTGGAGACGGCTCTCCGGCACCTGCAGACCGGCAGCCTGCGGTTGTGGGAAACACCGTTCAGCCGGGGAGCGGAAGGTATCCCCATCAACGGATTGGTATGGATGGGCAGCTTCGAGGAGATGGCCGCACGGATGGAAGAGAAGATGAAGGCGGGGTTCCGCTGCATCAAGCTGAAAATCGGTGCCATCGACTTTGAACAGGAACTGGAGCTGCTGCGGCAAATCCGTCGCCACTTCCCGCCCGGAACCATTGAGATACGGGTGGATGCCAACGGGGCATTCAGCCCCGAAGAGGCGCCCGCCAGACTGCGGCAACTGGCCGTGCACGGACTGCACTCCATCGAACAGCCTATCCGTGCCGGACAATGGGAGGCGCTGGCCGCCCTCTGCCGCAACACGCCGATCCCCATTGCCCTGGACGAGGAACTGATAGGCATCCATACACGGAAGGACAAAGCCGCATTGCTGGACACGGTCCGCCCCCAACACATCGTGCTGAAGCCGTCGCTGCACGGTGGCTGGCAAGGTTCGCAGGAGTGGATAGAGCTGGCCGCTGCCAGAGGCATCGGATACTGGATTACATCGGCACTGGAGTCGAACGTGGGGCTGAACGCCATCGCCCAATGGTGCGCCACCCTGCATCCGGCCTGCCCCCAAGGGCTGGGCACCGGACAACTGTTTACCGACAACATTGATATACCGCTCCACATTCACGGGGACTGCCTGTGGTTCAGCCCGACAGAGGAACCTGCCGACGGGACGGACATCTTGCCACCTGTACAGCCATGACGACCGACATCTCCCGACAAACCTGCCGCATCAACGGCCAAGCTGTTGGCGCGGACGACCTGAGCCGGCTGCCGGAGCTCTTGCAGCCGACCGGTGAAGACGGACGGTTCCTGGCAGAACTGGCCGCATTTCTGCACGAATGGTTCTCCCCCACAACGACCGTCACCGTACATACTTCGGGGTCGACCGGCCTCCCGAAGGAGCTGCAAGTGGAAAAACAGCGCATGATGAACAGCGCACGGCAAACCCTGGAGTTCCTGTCGCTACACGAAGGACAGACGGCCTTGTTGTGCATGCCTCTGCGTTACATCGCAGGGAAAATGGTGGTGGTCAGAGCCCTGACCGGCGGACTGGACCTGCTGCCAGTGACGCCTTGCGGACATCCGCTGGCCGGCCTGGACACTGCGCCCGACTTTGCCGCCCTCATCCCCATGCAGGTGTACAACTCCCTGCAAGCCTCCCGAGAAGCGGACCTGCTGCGGCAAACCAAGCACCTCATCATTGGCGGAGGGGCCATTGATGCCGACTTGGGACATGCGCTTGCCGATTTCCCGAATGCGGTGTGGAGCACGTATGGCATGACGGAAACCCTCTCACACATTGCCTTGCGACGGCTGAACGGCAGCAGTGCCTCCGACTGGTACACGCCGTTGAGCGGAGTGGACCTATCCTTGTCGGACGAAGGGACACTGGTCATCAACGCACCTGCCGTCTGCAAAGAGCCGTTGGTGACGAACGACCTCGCCCTGCTCAACCGACAAGGGCAATTCCGTATCCTGGGACGGCGGGACAACACCATCAATACGGGAGGCATAAAGGTGCAGATAGAAGAGGTGGAGGCGGCCCTCAGACCGCTATTGGCCGCACGGTTCCTGATTACATCGGCACCCGACCCGAAGTTCGGCGAACGGATAGTCCTGCTGCTGGAACGGCAACCGGCCACTGACGGAACGACAATGGCCGGTGCGTTGGCCTCCTTGCCACCTTACTGGCGGCCCAAGCAGACCATAGAAGTGGAACGCATCCCCCTCACCGGGACCGGCAAACCGGACAGGGCCGCAGCCCGGCAAGTGGCACAAGCGGCATCAGCCGCCCGTAGCTGACCCCATCAACAGGACAGCGGTGTAGACGACATAGGCCAGCACCATCACGGCTCCCTCGGGGCGGGTGATGGTGCGTTCCTTATAATAGAGGCCAGCCACGAAAAGCAGCAGGCTGGCCCCCAGCAGGGAGAGGAGGTCGAAACTGCCGATGTTGCCCATCGGCAAGGGGGAGATGGCCGCACTGGCCCCCAACACCAAAAAGACATTGAACAGGCAGGAGCCGATGACATTGCCGATGGCGATTTCGGGATTCTTCTTCAGTGCCGCCACCACCGAAGTGGCCAGCTCGGGCAAAGAGGTACCCAACGCCACCAGCGTCAGTCCGATGACCGACTCGCTGATGCCGAGCGAGCGGGCGATGGCACAAGAACCGTCGACAAACAGTCCGCCTCCGTAGATAAGGGCCGCCAACCCTCCGGCGATAGACAGCAGGCACCTCCACAACGGCAGAGGCCGCACGGTTTCCGCTTCATCCTCCGACTGACGGGCGATGGCAAAGGTATAACCCATGAAAATGGCGAAAAAGCACAACATGAGCAAGCCGTCGGCACGGTCGATGACATTGGCAGTGCCGGTCTGCAGCCACACATCGCCGGCACAAATCAGCAACACCAGACACGACAGGATGACCAGCGGAATTTCTTTGGCCAACGTGCCTTTTGTCACCACGATAGGAGCCACCATGGATGTGACTCCCACAATCATCAGGATATTGAACAGATTACTCCCCACCACATTGCCGATGGCCAATTCGGCACTGCTATGCAGAGCCGACACGACACTGACCGTCAGTTCGGGCGCCGATGTTCCGAAAGCCACGATGGTCAACCCGATGACCAACGGGGATACTGAGAAACGACGGGCCAACGCCGATGCGCCGTCCGTCAGGTAATTGGCGCCAGACAGAATCAAGGCCAGGCCAATCAATACAACTAATACATTCATTTCACTTCAGCAATTAAAGTTATTCTTGGGGCACGAGTTCCAGCTCCAGCCCTACCGGCAGATGGTCACTGTAACCGCCGTAGTACCTCCGGCCACGATACGTGCGGAAAGGACGGTCGCCACCATAATCCTCATCCTCCTCCAACAGAAAGGGGAAAGCCAGGATGGCAGCGCGCCGGTAACGGATACGTGAAGCGGGCTGCATCAACCGTCCGTTGAGCAGCACATGGTCAAACGTGTGCCACTCCGAACGGTAGCGGTAGGTGCCTTTCCAGGTGCCGGCCGTCACGTTGTAGAGGACAGAAGTCTCGGGACAAGCGGCAGGTGCCGCCGCTCCCAGCCCTTCTGCCAGCGAGGGGTCAGAAGCCCCGTCATTGAAGTCCCCCATGACCAGAACATGCGGACAGAAGCGGCAGGACATGAGCGAATCGGCCGCCCTTCGTATCCGACCGGCCACCTCCCGACGATAAGGTTCCGTCAGTGCCCGGCCACTTGCCCGCGAAGGCAGGTGGCAGACAAACACATCCAGCGTGTCTCCGGTCAGGACACGCCCACTGACATGGAGCACATCGCGCGTAGGCCGGCGGCGAGGACGCATCGGCAAGCGCAGGTACTGCACTGACAGCGGGCGGAAAGTGGCCGGCTGATACAGCAGGGCCACATCAATGCCCCGCTCATCGGGCGAATCGGTCATGACAAACCGGTAGCCTGCCTCGCGCAACGGAGGGCGCGACACCAAGTCACTGATACAGCGTTCGTTCTCTACCTCACACAACGCAACCAAATCGGGCACCTGCCCGGCACCGGCCGCCAGGATGACCTTGCCGATGCGGATCAGCTTGGCACGATAGCGCGCCTTGCTCCATCCACGCACACTGCCGGGCAGGAACTCCCGGTCGTCCTTCAGGGTGTCGTGCTCCGTATCGAACAGGTTCTCTACATTATATTCCAGGACACGGAAGGTCTGCTGGGCAGCCACACAGACAGAACAGCAGCAGCACACATACACGCCAATCCCCCACCGGACCACTGTATCAAGCCTTGGCCGGGATATGAGCCAGCACATCGAGCAGGTGACGCCAGAACTTATCGACCGTAGGTATCAGCATCCGCTCGTCGGGCGAATGTACTCCCCGCAAGGTCGGACCGAAGGACACCATATCCAGCGATGGGTATTTCTCCAGGAAAAGGCCGCATTCCAATCCGGCATGAATGGCTTTCACCTTCGGTTCCACCCCGAACAAACGACGGTAGCTCTCGACGGCTATCCGGAGGATGGGCGATGAGGGATTGGGCTTCCAGCCGGGATATCCGTCGCCGGTGTCAGTGACGGCTCCTCCCAGTTCGAAAGCGGCACGCACCATCTGCGACATATCCTGACGCGAAGAGAGCACTGAGCTGCGCTGGCTGGTGACGACCACAATCTTATCCTCCTGCATCTTGACAGAAGCAAGGTTGGACGAGGTCTCTACCAAACCCGGCATCTCTTGGCTCATGGCATAAACACCATTGTGGACCGCATAAACAGCCAGCAGGAACCGCTTCATGGCTTCGGGCTCCATCACTTTGGGACGCGGGGCTTCCGACTCCACATCCAGGACAAGCGCAGGCTCCGTCACGGCATACTCCTGCTCCACCTCGGCCAAGAACACATTCAGATCCACCCGTACCGCCTCCTTATACTTCATCGGGACGGCACATACGGCATACGCCTCGCGCGGAATGGCATTATGAAGGTTGCCGCCGTCAATCTCGCAAAGACGCAGGTCATACTTCTGTGCCAGGGCGGTGAGGAAGCGGTTCAGCAATTTGTTGGCATTGGCACGGCCCTTGTTGATGTCGTCGCCCGAATGTCCGCCCGTCAGACCCTTCACGGTGATGCGGAAGAAAAAACTGCCTTCGGGAGCCTCGACCACGGGGAACGGAAATTCGGCCGATGTACGCGCGCCTCCGGCACAGCCGATAAACAGCTCGCCTTCGTCCTCCGAATCCAGGTTAATCAGGACATCGCCCCCCATGAACCCTTCCTGCAACGCAAAGGCACCGGTCAGGCCGGTTTCCTCATCCACCGTAAAAAGACATTCCAACGGTCCGTGCTTAATGTCATCGGCCGCCAGAACAGCCAGTTCCGTAGCCACTCCAATGCCGTTGTCGGCTCCCAGCGTCGTACCTTCGGCCTTCAGCCACTCGCCGTCAATATAAGTCCGTATCGGGTCGGTATCAAAATCGTGCCGGGTGTCCTTGTTCTTTTCGCACACCATGTCCATGTGTGACTGGAGCACCACCGTCTGGCACTTCTCCATCCCAGGAGTGGCGTCTTTCCGAATCAGCACGTTGCCGGCCTCATCCGTCTTGTACTCCAACCCATGCTCACGGGCGAAATTGATGAGGAACGCACGTATCTTTCCCTCCTTCTTGGAGGGACGGGGCACACTGCACACGGCTTCGAAATACCGGAAAACCGCAGCCGGTTTCAAATCTGTTTTTTCCATAAATAGATAGGTAATAGTGAATAATCTGGTTCGTTTCTGCAAAAATACGTTAAATACAATGATTCAAGCATTTCTGAACCGCTTTTTTAGCGGTCAAAGCCGTTCAAATGGCCGTAAAAAAGTATATCTTTGCACCACAAAAGTAATAGAAATGCTGAAGACTATCCTTATAACAATGTTAATAGTTGCTATTTGTGTAGCACTATTGTCCATAAAGATGCTTCTTAAGAAAAACGGACGCTTTCCGAACACTCACGTCAGCGGGAGCAAGGCCATGAGGGAAAGGGGCATCGGGTGCGTGCAGTCGCAAGACCGGGCCGCCCAAACCATCAACCCCCATGCCATTGCCGAACGGGCCGGCAAGACCGTATGACGAACTTCCGACGAATCATTAATTTTAAACAACAAGATACTCAAAAAACAGTTATGAAAAGTATGAAGTATGTCCTTAATGGATTTCTGGCACTGGCCATGGTACTGATGTTCACTCAGTGTACTGACAACAAGTCTGACAACACCGCCAATACCCCTGCCATCGTCAGCGGCCCGGTCAACATGAAGATAGCTTATGTGGAAATTGACTCCCTGCTCACCAAATACCGTTTCTGGAATGACCTGAATGAAATCATGATTCAGAAAGAGGAGAACATCCGTACTACCTTGAACGAACGCGCCAAAGAACTGGATGCCGAAATGAGAGAATTCCAGCGCAAACTGGAGAACAATGGTTTCGCCAGCCGTGAACGTGCCGAACAGGAGAACCTGCGCATCAGCAAAAAACAACGGGACTTGCAGCAGTTGCAGGAAAAGCTGACCAACGAATTGCAGACAGAGAACCAGAAGAACAGTCTGCAGCTGCGCGACTCTATCAACTCGTTCCTGAAAGTGTTCAATAAAGACAAAGGATATAGTCTGATTATCAGCAATACCGGTTTTGACAACCTGCTGTATGCCGACAAGGCGTTCAACATTACCGATGAAATAGTAGAAGGACTGAACGCACGCTACAATCCGCCTACCAAGAAATAAAGGTCCTGACCCGTCTTGGACGACGGACACACCACCCCGGCCACCTCTTACATAACGACCGGCAACGGCGCTGTCACCCAGCGCACGTTGCCGGTCCGTTTTTTTTCTTCTTCCCGCCAAAAAAAACGACCGATGCCGTGAACAAAACACGGCTCTCTGTTGTTGGAGTTACAAGTTAGAGAACGGCAGCCGACTCCTATCATCAGAACCAACGAACATACTATTATATGGATACATTCAACGAACTGCTCCATTCTTCCACCCCGGTGCTGGTGGAATTTCTGACAGAATGGTGCAAGCCTTGCCAGCAGATGGCTGCGGTATTGGAACAAGTCAAAGAGCAACAGGAAAGCCCCTTGCACGTCACCTATATCGACATTGACCAATACCCGCAAATGGCCACCTACTACAGCATACAAACCATCCCCACCCTGATTCTCTTCAAAAGCGGGAAGCAGCGATGGCGGCAGAACGGAATCATGGAAGCCCAAGCACTGGACGTCATCATCCGAATGCTGCTACAACGGATGGCGCACGAAGATTGAGTGCCGTTGTCCTCCCCCCCAACGAGAACGAATCCTACCGATGTATCTTCTTCCGGTACTCGTCCGCCCGACGGATGACATCATTGACGAAATTGTACGTTTCCATTCCACGAAAGTAACCGTTCTTGCAGACAGGATCCGTATAATATTCCTCATTGCTCTTCAACAGGATAAAATGCGCCACGTGATGCTCCCACCGATAACGGTCGCGTCCGTATTTCTCGGCCAATGCCATGGCGTCCGACACGTGTCCGGCCCCGGCATTGTAAGCGGCCAGCACAAATTTCTGGCGGTCCTCCTTGTCGGGCACCTTGGCAAACACCTTTTGCAGGATACCGATATATTTCACGGCGGCCCGCACGCTCTCTTCAGGATCTTGGTCCTTGCCCGGAGGCACTCCCATCGCCCTCGACGTGCCCGGCATCAGCTGCATCAGCCCTCGGGCACCGGCCCACGAGACCACCGTCGGGTCGAAATTAGACTCGGTATAAGCCAGTGAGGCCAGCAGCCGCCAGTCCCAACCAATCTCCTTGGCATAGTGGCGGAACAGCGCATCGTAATGCGAAATCTTCCCGTCTTTCAGCGAGAGGATGGGGCCATGAGACGGGTGCTTGTTCAACTCGAAATAACGCTGCGCGCTGGCCTTGAACTCGGGCGAGTTGATGTTGTCGCGGTGCCACTTGTCGGCAGCCGCAGCCAGCAACGGTGATGAACGGCGCACCGCCCACGAGGCCCGCTGGTTGAAGCTGACCACCAGCCGGATGTCCAGATTCGGATAATACGTCCGGTTCAGCTGCGCCAGCTCGTTGCTGCTCACCGTATAGTCTATCTTGCCCGTGGCCACCCACGAGATGAGGTCTTCGGCCGCCACACTGTCGGCCGGCTCCTGATGAATCAGGATGCCGCCCCCCAGCTCGTCGTTCAGGTTCGACAGCCGGTCGAGGTATTTTCCCGACACCACGTGCACCTCCTTGCCCACCAGCTGCGTCACGTCCGTCAGCCGGTCCTTGCCCTGGCGCTGCACCAGCACCTGATGCGTGATATGCTCTTCGCCGCAATAGATGAGGCTGTCCTTCCAACGGTTGGTGATGGGCAGGTTATAGGCTATCAAGTCTCCTTCACCCCGCAGCAGGCAGCGCACCATCTCCGGAGCATTGTTCACCACCTTCACCCGCAACTCCACCCCCAACGAACGGGCAAATTGGCGTGCCAGCTCATACTGGAACCCCATCATCTCACCACGGTAGTTAAAATAAGACACAGAGCTGTTGGCCGTCAGCACCACCAGCTCTCCTTTTTCCAAGATCCGGGGCAAATCCACCCCGGCTTCTTCCGTTTCGTCCTGAGTACGGTTGTTCCCGCCTCCACACGCTGCCCACAGCACCGACAGCACCACAAGACACCATGCCCACCGGCACAGCCTGCGCCGGTCCATGGTCAGAAATCCGGTTGTTTTCATATCATTCATCAAAAATAATCCTACATTTGCATCCGTCAAATTTACAACATTTCGTCATAAGAACAACAATGGTCCAGCATTTTGTTTTCTTCAAGCTGAAAGAAATCGTGCCCGCCGAAGCGTGGAGCACCTGTCCGGAACGTGCTAATCTGAAAGAAAAAGGAAACTTTTTCTGATAATTATTTGCACACATCAAACTTTAGCTTTACTTTTGTCGCACCAAAACAACAAAAGAGTACAAACAATGCGTATCATGACCCTCCATCATCATCCTCATCATCATTATCCTAACACATTCATGGTAGGCTGAAGAGGTCATGTACGTCTGACAAAAGGGAATAAACGAAAAGGCTTGCCGTTACCAGCGGTGAGCCTTTTTTAATGGTAGCAACAAACAAAAAAAATCAAATAACCATGCTAAGAATTGCAGTACAATCCAAAGGACGCCTGTTCGAAGACACCATGGCGCTGCTCAGCGAAGCTGACATCAAACTTTCTACCTCCAAACGCACCCTGCTCACCCAGTCGGGCAATTTTCCCGTCGAAGTGCTGTTCTTGCGCGATGATGACATCCCCCAATGTGTGGCCAACGGGGTGGCCGACCTGGGCATCGTAGGCGAAAACGAATTCATTGAGCGCAAGGAAGAGGCCGACATCGTCTACCGGCTGGGATTCAGCAAATGCCGCCTGTCGCTGGCCATCCACAAGGAAATTGACTATCCCGGCGCACAATGGTTCAACGGCAAGAAAATAGCCACCTCCTATCCGGGCATCCTCCAGGGTTATCTGGACGAAAACGGCATCCAGGCAGACATTCATGTCATTACCGGTTCGGTAGAGATAGCCCCAGGCATCGGTCTGGCCGACGCCATCTTCGACATCGTCAGTTCGGGCTCTACCCTCATCAGCAACAACCTGAAAGAAGTGGAGGTGGTGATGAAAAGCGAAGCACTGCTCATCGCCAACAAGTGCCTGAGTGATGACAAGAAAGAAATCCTGCAAGAACTGCTGTTCCGTATCGAAGCCGTCAAGGCCGCCGAAGACAAGAAGTATGTCCTGATGAACGCACCGACCGACAAGCTGGACGAAATCATCTCCGTACTGCCGGGCGTGAAAAGTCCTACCATCATGCCGCTGGCCACCGAAGGATGGAGCAGCGTACACACCGTGCTCGACCAGAAACGGTTCTGGGAAATCATCGGGAAACTGAAGGCACTGGGCGCACAAGGCATTCTGGTCATCCCTATCGAAAAAATGATTCTCTAACCCCCAACCGACAAGCCATGAACATCGTAACCTATCCCGAACGATCACAGTGGGCCAGCCTCATCAGACGAAGTGCCCTCAACACCGAAGCCTTGCGGGAAACCGTCAGCAGCGTGCTGGACAGCGTCCGCATAGAAGGAGACAAAGCGGTCCTCGCCTTCGAAGAACAATTCGACAAAGTACAGCTGGCCGCGCTGGCCGTCAGCCAGGAAGAATTTGAGGCGGCCGAACAGCAGGTAAGCCCCGAACTGAAAGCGGCCATCCGCACGGCATACGAGAATATCCGCACGTTCCACTCCGCCCAGCAGTTTGAAACCAAAAGAATCACTACCCTTCCGGGTGTCACCTGTTGGCAGAAGGCCGTGGCCATCCAGAAAGTAGGGCTCTACATTCCCGGCGGAACCGCCCCCCTCTTCTCCACCGTACTGATGCTGGCCACCCCCGCCACCATTGCCGGCTGCAAAGAGATCGTGCTCTGCACACCGCCCGATAAAGAAGGCCGCATCCACCCCGCCATCCTCTTCGCCGCCCAGACGGCAGGTGTACACCGGGTTTTCAAGGCAGGAGGCGTACAGGCTATCGGCGCCATGGCCTACGGCACCGAATCCATCCCCAAAGTGTACAAAATCTTCGGTCCCGGCAACCAATATGTCACAGCGGCCAAGCAACAGGTGTCGCTGAAGGAGGTAGCCATCGACATGCCCGCAGGGCCGTCGGAAGTGGCCATCTTGGCCGATGCGGGAGCCAATCCGGTCTTTGTGGCGGCCGATCTACTGTCACAAGCCGAGCACGGCACCGACAGCCAGGCCATCCTCATCACCACCTCGGCCACCCTGCTGCAGGCTACCGCCGAGGAGGTGGACCGCCAGCTGTCGCTATTGCCCCGCAAGGACATCGCCGAACGCTCACTGGCCAACAGCCAGCTCATTCTTGTCGACGATATGCCGACGGCCATTGACATGATCAACGAATATGCTCCGGAACACCTGATCATAGAGACCGAAGACTACATGGACGTGGCGGAACAAGTGGTCAACGCAGGATCGGTCTTCCTCGGCCCCTATTCGCCGGAGAGTGCCGGCGACTACGCCTCGGGCACCAACCATACCCTGCCCACCAACGGGTATGCCCGGGCCTACAGCGGCGTTTCGCTCGACAGCTTCATCCGCAAGATCACGTTCCAGGAAATCACCCGCGAAGGCATCCGCACCCTCGGCCCCACCATCCAGACCATGGCGGCCGCCGAACACCTGGATGCCCACAAAAATGCAGTCACCGTCCGATTGGATGAACATTAACCTCACATACCCCTCCCATGAAACCATTGAAAGAACTGACGCGTCCCAACATTTGGGCCCTGAAGCCCTACTCCTCGGCACGCGACGAATATTGCGGAAAAGAGGCCTCGGTCTTTCTCGACGCCAATGAAAATCCCTACAACACGCCCAACAACCGCTACCCCGACCCACTGCAGCGGGAACTCAAGGCCCTCATCGCCCCGGCCAAGGGAGTACGCCCCGAACAGCTGTTTCTCGGCAACGGCAGCGACGAGGCCATTGACCTGATGTACCGCTGCTTCACCACCCCCGGCCAAGACAACGTAGTGGCCATCGAACCCACCTACGGCATGTACAAAGTGTGCGCAGACATCAACGACGTGGCCTACCGGCCGGTAGAGCTGGACGAGCATTTCCAGTGCTCGGCCGACCGTCTGCTGGCGACCTGTGACGAACGGACCAAACTCATCTGGATATGCAGCCCCAACAACCCCACCGGCAACCTCCTCGATCGACAGGAAATCGAGAAAGTGCTTGACGCCTTCGAGGGAATCGTCATCATTGACGAGGCCTACGCCGACTTCTCATCCGAACGTCCGTTCCGGCTGGATCTGGACCGTTACCCCAACCTCGTCGTGCTCAACACCTTCAGCAAGGCCTGGGGATGCGCCGCCATCCGCCTGGGCATGGCCTTCGCCTCGGCAGACATCATCCAGCTGCTGAACAAGGTGAAATACCCCTACAACATCAACCGGCTGACACAAGAAGCCGCCATCCGCCTGATGGAACAAGATTACGTGGTGAAACGATGGGTCAGCTCGCTGCTCAACGAACGGGCACGGTTGACAGCGGCTTTCTCTCAACTGGCCGTCTGCCGACAGGTGTACCCTACTGACGCCAACTTCTTCCTGGCCAAAGTGACCGACGCCCGCAGCATTTATGACTACCTGGTAGACAAGGGCATCATCGTCCGCAACCGCACCACCGTGGCCCTCTGCAAGGACTGCCTGCGCATCACCGTCGGCACACGTCCCGAAAACGATACCCTCATAGAAGCCCTCAAAAACTATCCTGCATGAAAAAAGTACTCTTTATCGACCGCGACGGGACACTGGTCATCGAACCTCCCACCGACTACCAGCTCGACTCGTTCGAGAAACTGGAGTTTTATCCACACGTGTTCCGCAACCTGCATTTCATCCGCCACAAGCTCGACTACGAGCTGGCCATGGTGACCAACCAGGACGGACTGGGCACCGCCTCGTTTCCTGCCGAGACATTCTGGCCGGTCCACAACTTCGTGCTGAAAAGCCTGGCCAATGAAGGCATCACGTTCGATGAGGTGTTCATTGATCCCACCCTGCCCGAAGAAAATGCCCCCACCCGCAAGCCACGCACCGGAATGCTGACCAAATACATCGGCAATCCGAACTATGACCTGGCCGGCAGCATTGTCATCGGCGACCGTCCTACTGACGTGGAGCTGGCCCGCAACCTGGGTTGTCGTGCCATTCTGCTGCAACCCGACACGTCCGGCCTGCCCGACGAGCTGAAGGAGACCTGTGCCCTGGCCACCACCCAATGGGACAAGGTAGCAGAGTTTCTGTTCGCCGGCGGACGGACCGCCGAAGTGCGCCGCACGACCAAAGAAACCGACATCTACGTGCGGCTGGACCTCGACGGGAACGGGCGGTGCGACATCTCTACCGGACTGGGCTTCTTCGACCACATGCTGGAACAGATTGGGAAACACGGCGGGCTGGACCTGACCGTCCACGTGAAAGGCGACCTCCAGGTGGACGAGCACCACACCATCGAAGATACCGCCCTCGCCCTGGGCGAATGTCTGGGCAAGGCACTGGGCGACAAGCGCGGCATCGAACGCTATGGCTACTGCCTCCCGATGGACGACTGCCTCTGCCAGGTGGCCCTCGACTTCGGCGGACGGCCCTGGCTGGTGTGGGACGCCGAATTCCACCGTGAGAAAATCGGAGAGATGCCTACCGAGATGTTCCTGCACTTCTTCAAGTCGCTGAGTGACGCCGCCCGCATGAACCTGAACATCAAGGCCGAGGGGCAGAACGAGCACCACAAGATAGAAGGCATCTTCAAGGCACTGGCCCGCAGCATCCGGATGGCCGTCCGCAGAGATATCCACCATTTCGAGGTGCCGTCGAGCAAAGGCAGCCTCTGACCCAGCACAACAGAGCAATACCATTTTCAAGAACTTTAAAAATACGCTATCATGAAAACGCTGTCAAATGACAAGGTAAAGATTCAGGTGTCCGAACACGGAGCCGAACTTACCAGCATCTACGCGAATGAAACCGAGTACCTCTGGCAGGCCGATCCACAATTCTGGGCGCGCCATTCACCTGTTCTTTTCCCCTTCGTGGGCCGGGTGTGGAACAACGAGTACCGCCACCAGGGAGTGTCCTATCCCATGGGGCAACACGGATTTGCCCGCGACATGGACTTCCAGCTCACCCGCGAGACCGAAGACACGGTGACTTACACGCTCGAAAGCAATGAAGAGACCCTAAAGAAATATCCTTTCCCCTTCCGCCTCGAAATAGGCTACCGCCTGCAAGACAACCGGATTGAGGTGCTGTGGAGCGTAGAGAACACCGGCACCGAAGCCATGTATTTCCAAATTGGAGCCCATCCGGCCTTCTATTACCGCGACCTCGACACAACGTCTGCCGACCGGGCCTTCCTGGACTACGGCAGTCCCGCCGAATTGGAATACATCACCCCTGTCGAAAAAGGTTGTGTCTCTCCCCAACGGCATACCTTGCATCTGCCCGACGGCTTGCAGCCGGTAGACACGCATACCTTCGACTGCGACACGTACATCTTCGACAACAGCCAGCTCCGCAAGATTACCTTGACCGACAAACAGCGGAATCCTTACCTGAGCCTGACCTTCGACACGCCGCTGGTGGCTGTCTGGTCGCCCAGTGCCGTACGTCCCGATGTGCCCTTCATCTGCCTGGAGCCGTGGTACGGCCGTTGTGACCAGGTAGGCTACGACGGAGAGCTGAAAGACCGCGAATGGATGCAGACCTTGCAGGCAGGACAACGTTTCGATGCCAGCTACACCATCACATTGGAAGACGTGGAATAATCCCCCTCTTCAAAAACACAAAAAAAGCAAAGCCCCCACGTCACAAGGTGTCATCGCCGGCCTATGTTGCCGGAAGAACGCCTGGTGACGTGGGGGCTTTGCCTCCTTATTATATATCACTTGCGCAGCATCAGGTTTTTGAACGCTCCGGGATAAAGTGTCTCGAACTCCATCCGCTCTCCGGTGACCGGATGACGGAAGCACAGCTTGAAGGCATGGAGCGCCATCCGTCCCAGCGGGTTCACCTCGCAGCCGTAACGCTCGTCGCCTACCACCGGATGTCCCAACACCTGCATGTGCACACGTATCTGGTTCTTGCGTCCGGTCTCCAATTGCAGTTCCACCAGCGAATAGCCGTTGGCACGCTTGATGGTCCGGTAGTGGGTGATCGAGTGCTTACCCCCGTCGTCCACCGGCGACGAGCTCACGTACAGCGTCCGGTCAGTCAGCCACGACTCCACCGTGCCGCTGTCTTTCTCCATCTCACCCATGACCACCGCCACATACCGGCGGTCCTCCACTATGTCATGCCAGCCGTCGCGCAGGGAGTGCTGCGTCTTCTCGTCCTTGGCATACATCATGATGCCCGATGTCTCCCTGTCCAGCCGGTGCACCACAAACACACGGTTGTTGCGGTGCTGCCGTTTCACATATTCGTTCAGGATGTGCTGCGCCGTCCGCTCCTTCTGCTTGTCGGTGGCCACAGACAGCAGCCCCTCTTTTTTCTCCACCACTATCAGATAGGCATCCTCATAGAGAATCTTCAGCATCGGATGGCGGAACTCGTGGTTATGCTTCTCCTTGCTGATTTGCACCTGCATACCGGGCTCCAGCAGGTAGTCATACTTCGTCTGGATACGGTTGTCTACCGAGACCACCCGGTTCACCAGCAACGCCTTCACCCTCGTACGGCTGATGCCGGCCATCTGCTGCATCAGGAACTCCATGAGCCCTGCCGGCTGGGTCACGTTGAAGACCGTACACCTGCGTGCCGCCCGCGCTACGTGACTGCCGCCTCTCTTCCTCTCATTCCGCATCATCTGCCCTCCTTTCCAACAATACGACATTTTCCACGTGGTGCGTGTGGGGGAACATGTCCACCGGCTGCACCGCCGTCACCTTATACTTGACATCGAGCAGTTGCAGGTCGCGTGCCTGGGTGGCCGGATTGCAGCTGACATACACAATCCGTCCCGGAGCGGCGGCCAGGATGACGTTGATGACATCCGTGTGCATACCGGCACGGGGCGGGTCGGTAATGATGACATCGGGCCGCCCGTGTTCCCGGATAAAGTCCTCCGTGAGGATATCCTTCATATCCCCTGCATAAAATAAGGTGTTGTCAATGCCGTTCAGGGCCGAGTTCACCTTCGCGTCCTCAATGGCCTCGGGCACATACTCAATGCCGATGACCTGCCGCGCCTGCCGCGCCACAAAGTTGGCGATGGTACCCGTGCCGGTATAGAGGTCATACACCCGTTCGTTGCCCGTCAGCCCTGCGAAACCGCGTGCTACCTTATAGAGGTTATAAGCCTGCTCGGAGTTGGTTTGGTAGAACGACTTCGGGCCCACCTTGAAGCGCAGCCCTTCCATCTCCTCAAAGATGTGGTCCTTCCCCTTGAACACCTCCACCTGCAAGTCGCCGATGGTATCGTTGCATTTGTTGTTGATGACATAGAGCAATGAGGTGATTTGCGGGAAACGGTCGCCCACAAATTGCAGCAACTCCTTCATGCGGAGCAGCTCCCCGTCGCTGACAATCTTGCACTGCAGCAGCACCATCAGCTCGCCTGTCGACGAGGTGCGCACCATCATGTTGCGCAACATCCCCTCCTGCGTGCGCAGGTTGAAGAATTCCAGCCCGTGCTCATAAGCATAGTCACGGATGGAGTTGCGTATCTGGTTGGAAATGTCGTCCTGCAACCAGCACTTCTCGATGGCCAGCACCTTGTCGAACGCCCCGGGGATATGGAACCCCACCGCGTTCATCTGGTCATACTTCACGTCCTGGCTCACTTCTTCCTCCGTCAGCCAACGTTTGTTGGAGAATGTATATTCGAGCTTATTCCGGTAGAAACGTGTATAGGCCGAACCCAGAATGGGCAGAAACTCGGGCAACTCTATCTTGCCGATGCGCGTCAGGTTGTCGAACACCTGCTTCTGCTTGTACCTTATCTGATCCGCATAATCCAGACACTGCCACTTGCACCCGCCGCAGACACCGTAGTGCCGGCAGAACGGCTCCACCCGCATGGGCGACTTTTCGTGGAATCTCACCGCTACTGCCTCGGCATAATGGTGTTTCTTGCGCTTCACCTGCAAATCAACGACATCGCCCGGCACCACGTAGGGCACAAACACGACCAAATCATTCACTTTCGCCAAAGCTTTTCCTTCGGCAGCCACATCTGTGATGGTAATCTTTTCCAGTAAAGGAAGTTCTTTTTTCTTTCTTGACACAGCTTTTCTATAAATCCAATTTGGGTACAAATTTACAAATTATTCTTCATATTACCCCTTGATTACCAAAAAAGTTTGTTTTGGCACTCCAGCATTACAAAATCTCGCAGATAAATAAGCCGATTTGTTGGATTATTCGCAAATAATCGTTAGCTTTGCCCTAACTAATTCTAAAAACAGACAAACAACCTCTGAATCTAGAAAGGATTATGGAAACAAAAAGAGTTTATACCTTCGGTAACGGACAAGCCGAAGGTAACGCAAAGATGCGTGAAGTTTTGGGTGGTAAAGGTGCCAACTTGGCGGAAATGAACCTCATTGGCGTACCCGTTCCTCCCGGATTCACCATTACGACAGATGTATGTAACGAATACTATGCCGTAGGTCAGGACAAAATCGTCGAGCTTCTTCAGGACGAAGTAAACAAAGCAGTGGCACATATCGAAACATTGATGAACAGCAAGTTCGGCAGCGTGGAAAATCCGTTGCTGGTTTCTGTTCGTTCAGGAGCACGCGCTTCCATGCCGGGTATGATGGACACTATCTTGAACTTGGGTCTGAACGACGAAGTAGCCGAAGGTATGGTCAAGAAGACAGGAAATCCTCATTTCGTGTACGACTCTTACCGCCGTTTCGTACAGATGTACGGCGACGTGGTGCTGGGTATGAAACCGGTCAACAAGGAAGACATTGACCCGTTTGAAGCCATCATCGATGAAGTGAAGGAAATCCGTGGTATCAAGCTCGACAAGGATCTTTCAGTAGAAGAATTGAAGGACCTGGTGGCCCGCTTCAAGAAAGCCATCAAGGAACAGACCGGCAGCGACTTCCCCACAGACCCGATGGAACAGCTTTGGGGAGCCATCTGCGCCGTATTCCGCAGCTGGATGAACGAACGCGCCATCCTCTACCGCAAGATGGAAGGAATTCCCGACGAATGGGGTACCGCCGTATCCGTAATGGCCATGGTATTCGGTAACATGGGTGAGACCTCTGCTACCGGTGTATGCTTCAGCCGTGACGCCGGTAACGGTGAAAACCTTTTCAACGGCGAATACCTGGTCAACGCGCAGGGCGAAGACGTGGTAGCCGGTATCCGCACACCGCAGCAGATTACCAAGATTGGCTCACAGCGCTGGGCTGAACGTGCAGGCATCCCCGAAGAAGAACGTGCTGCCAAGTATCCTTCAATGGAAGAAGCCATGCCTGAAATCTATCAGGAACTGAACGCTATCCAGGACAAGCTCGAAAAGCACTACCGCGACATGCAGGATATGGAATTTACCGTACAGGAAGGCAAGTTGTGGTTCCTCCAGACACGTAACGGCAAGCGTACCGGTACGGCCATGGTGAAGATTGCGATGGATTTGCTGCGCGAAGGTCTGATCGACGAAAAGACAGCCATCCAGCGTTGCGAACCGCAGAAACTCGACGAACTCCTCCACCCGGTATTCGACAAGACCGCCCTCAAGCAGGCCAAGGCCATCACTCAGGGTCTTCCCGCTTCTCCGGGTGCCGCTTGCGGACAGATTGTCTTCCACGCTGACGACGCACAGGCTTGGCACAAGGACGGCCACCGTGTAGTCATGGTCCGCATCGAGACTTCTCCCGAAGACCTCGCCGGTATGTCGGCTGCTGAAGGTATCCTGACAGCCCGTGGCGGTATGACTTCACACGCTGCCGTTGTAGCCCGTGGTATGGGTAAGTGCTGCGTATCTGGTGCCGGCGCCATCAACGTCAACTACAAGGCCAAGACCGTGGAAATCGAAGGTGTCGTTTACAAAGAAGGCGACTATCTGTCATTGAACGGTACGACCGGCCAGGTATTCGCCGGACAGATTCCGACCAAAGCCGCTGAATTGTCAGGTGACTTCAAGGATTTGATGGATCTCTGCGACAAGTACACCAAACTGCAGGTTCGCACCAACGCCGACACTCCGCACGACGCTCAGGTAGCCCGCGCCTTTGGTGCCAAGGGTATCGGTCTGACCCGTACGGAACACATGTTCTTCGACGACCAGAAGATTGTCGCCATGCGCGAAATGATTCTGGCAGACTCTGCCGAAGGCCGCGAAAAGGCATTGGCCAAACTGCTCCCCTACCAGAAGGCAGACTTCAAGGGCATCCTCGAAGCAATGGACGGCTGTCCGGTGAACATCCGTCTGCTCGACCCGCCCTTGCACGAATTCGTACCCCACGATGCAAAGGGACAGGCCACTATGGCAGAAGAAATGGGTGTCAGCGTAGAAGAAATCCAGAAGCGTGTTGCCAGCTTGGCTGAAAACAACCCGATGTTGGGTCACCGTGGCTGCCGTCTGGGCATCACCTTCCCCGAAATCACTGCCATGCAGACACGTGCCATCCTGACCGCAGCCTGCGAGCTGAAGAAAGAAGGCAAGGATCCGAAACCCGAAATCATGGTGCCGCTGATCGGTATCCTCTACGAGTTCAAGCAGCAGAAGGAAATTATCATGAAGACCGCTGCCGACGTATTCGCAGAACAGGGTGTGGAAGTTGAATTCGAAGTAGGTACGATGATTGAAATCCCGCGTGCCGCCCTGACAGCCGACCGCATCGCTACAGAAGCTGAATACTTCTCATTCGGTACGAACGACTTGACTCAGATGACCTTCGGTTACTCACGTGACGACATCGCCAGCTTCTTGCCGGTTTACCTCGAAAAGAAGATCCTGAAGGTGGATCCGTTCCAGGTACTCGACCAGAAGGGTGTAGGCCAGCTCATCCGTATGGCCGTAGAAAAAGGCCGCGACGTACGTCCGGGTATGCGCACCGGTATCTGCGGTGAACACGGTGGTGAACCTTCGTCTGTGAAGTTCTGTGCCCACATCGGTCTTGACTATGCGTCTTGCTCACCGTTCCGTGTGCCCATCGCACGTCTGGCTGCGGCTCAAGCTGCCATAGAAGAGTAAGCATAGCATTCTACAAATAAACAAATTAGGCGTTTCTCTTAATCACAAAGGAGAGACGCCTAATTTTTACTCCTCGGCGATGCTTTTTCCCGATGCCATGCGCACCCCTTGTCACGATGTCTCCATTCTCCGTATCTTTGCAACCGCATTAACCACAACAAACTCCATGAAAGAAGTATTATTCATATTGCTCCCCCAATACGCCGACCACGAGTTGCCTTTTCTCGGCATCGGCATAGCCAGCGACGAGACTGGCATGAAAGCACATCCGAAGTACGTCAACAAGATCGTGGCGGCCAGTCTGGAGCCGGTGAGTTCCATCGCCGGACTGCGCACCCTACCCGACTATTCCTTTGAGACCATACCTCAAGATTATGCGGCACTGGTACTCATTGGCGGCTATGGATGGACAGGGCCGGAGGCCGCTCTGCTGGCACCCATCGTGGCAAAAGCCATCGAAGAAGGGAAAGTGGTGGGAGCCATCTGCAATGCCGCTTCATGGATGGCCAGCCAGGGATTTCTCAACCAGGTGCGACACACCGGAAACGGCATCGAGCAGCTGAAGCGTTGGGGAGGCGAGAACTACCGGAACGAAACAGGGTATGTCAACCGACAGGCAGTGAGCGACGGACCTATCGTCACGGCCAACGGCACCGCCTGCCTTGAGTTCGCCCGAGAGATGCTCAAGGCACTCGCTACAGACAGCGAAGAGACGATTGACCGCTACTACCTCTTCAACAAGCAGGGACTGGCGAGCCTGACAGCCCCTCGCCCGCGCTTCTTCTTCAACACCATCGGCCTCTTCACCACCGACAACGTCCGCATCGTGGCCTTCTATCGCGACATCTTCGGATTCCAGACGACCTGGAACGGCACCGACCCGAATGTGGAGATGACCCTCGGCGCATCACGCATCATCCTGTTCCCCCGCGATGCCTTCGAACAAATGACTTCACAGTCCTACACCTACCCTCAGGGCAACAACGGCACGATGGAACTCTCGTTCGACGTGCCCACCTTCGCCGATGTGGATAAGGAGTATGAGAGAGCCGTGAGCATGGGCGCAAAACCCATCTTCGCTCCCACCACCGAACCCTGGGGACAACGCACCTGCTACGTGGCCGACCCCGAAGGCAACCTGATTGAAATCTCCTCGTTTGTAACGGAATAAAAGCATGCGTATGAATGACCAAGAGGTCATTAAGGGTATTCGGCCGGTGATGAGCCATGAGACTTCCTTTCTCCTCTCCCCCTCCGAAGCGTAAACGGACGTAAAAAAAATCCGCACATATACCGAATAGTAGAGCAGTTATAATACCAAAAGACTATTTCTATCCAGATGATGAGCAAACATACAAAGATGACTCTCTTAAACGAGCTACGCGACGACTGTGCCTCAAAGCAAAAGAGAGGCATACATTGGTTCTACAGATATTGTCCGTGGATAGCCCACACAAATCTGTTAGCCAAATATCATCGTGCAACGGTACAAGAAGAACGGCAGGTCACGTACACCCCGAAGTTCGGACCTGAAGCCTTTCATCTTGGAGTTGAGAGATTCTGCTGCTGCATTTGTTGAGCGGTTGACAAAATAGTTGAGTACTTCGTTCTCTTTTGATTTGAGGGTTTTCATGGCAGATGTCATCTCTGGCAGTCTGCTTGCTGATACCTCTTTGTACCAGGCATGCAGTTCCCCCTTGGCAGTCTCCTTGGTCAGTTTCTTATTTCTGAAGATAGCACGCAGCTTGCATACCAGAGAGTATGCTTCTTTTAGCTTTGGAGCAAACTCAAATACCATGTTGGCTCTGACCTTCTGACTTTCGCTCCATTTCTCCCCACTCTGTGGTAGGACTCTCTTGACGCGGGTAAACAGCTCGACCTTGGTGTCGCCGTTAGACAGTTCTTTTGGCACAAACTTCTCGTTGGCGCGCAGTCTAGTAGTCTGTAAAGTCTAAAAAGTGACAAAACAAGTTACTTTACCAGCAATC
>CAMAFR010000040.1 GCA_945833835.1 uncultured Bacteroides sp. | reverse complement strand
CCGATGAAGAAGTGATTGCCAACTACCATAATTTGTGGTTTATTGAGCGTGCTTTTCGGATGAACAAAACCGACCTTCAGATTCGCCCGATGTACCACCGCTTGCGCTACCGGATCGAGGGCCATATCTGTATCTGCTTCTGCGCTTATGTTCTGCAGTTGGAAATGGAGCGCTTGCTAAAGGCTGCCCACTCTGACATCACGCTGGAAAGAGCACGTGAACTTGTCAAAACCATGTATGCCCTAACCTATACCAAGCCTGGCCACACGCTACCAACCAAAGTGATGCTCGGTATGGATGATGAGCAAGCAGAGCTATACCGACTAGTCGAAGATTGGGTCAAACGCAATTTGGGTAACGCATGACGAAAACAGGAAATGAATGCCACAGCCCAACAACCTTCCTATAGAAAAGGCTCGAAATCTCCGTCCCAAGCCTTTGAACGGACATCCCGAGCCTTTAAACGGCCGTTCAAAGGCTTTGAACGGACATTCAGAGCCTTTGAACGAAGAAGTCATTGGACATGATCATCCCCTCCTTTGAGTTTTATTTTTTTTCATCAGAGCACAACGTTTTTATCCAGGCGAACAGTTCTTCAAGGGCATAGTCGCCGGCATGAGGGCGAGTCCACGGCAGTTTGAAATCCACATCAATACCCTTGTTCTGGAGTTGGAGGGCACGTGTCTGTCGCAGCTCTTACTCTATTTGAAGCAGCATTGCAATTTCTTCTTCCGGCTTTCCCAATGTCCGGGCTATATCCTGAAGGCTCATACCGTTGTTTTGCATCATTTTAATGGCATTCGTCAGCATCAGCCGTTGATCGTCAATGGTCTGTTCCTGTTCCTTGATGGCTTGTTCCTGTTCCTTGATGGCCTGTACCTGTTTGTCAATGGTCTGTTCCTGTTCCTTGATGGCCTGTTCCTGTTTGTCAATGGTCTGTTCCTGTTCCTTGATGGCCCGTTTCTGTTCCTTGATGGCCTGTTCCTGTTCCTTGATGGCCTGTTCCTGTTCCTTGATGAGTTTATTTCTGTGCATAAGGGCCGTGTCCCTGTCTTCGATAGCCTGGAAGAATTCGTCCTCCACATTCATGTTCTGGCGCATCTCTGGGTCCGAGGCAGCCGAGAGCAGCCTGTGCAGGAGGTATTCCATCTCCACATCTCCCACAAACCTGTCCTCTTCCACTGCTATAATCTGCCTGGACTTGTCGCTGATGTTGGACTGGTCGAACACACTGAGCACCGTTTCCAGCCGGTTGTTCACCCGCCCGCGCAACAACGGTATCTGAACGATGATACTGTTATGCGTAAGACTCTCCACAAAGGGGTCGGGAATACCCTTGGTCACCTCGTTGCCATCGTAGTCATAGGACTTGTGGTTCACATAGAGCACCGGTTCCTCTATCTCACCGACCCGATGACCAAGCAGATAGACGGCAATCATGGGAAGGGCGTATCTTGCCTTGTCCGATTCGACGATGTTCTCCTTACGGCTGTATTGCGAACCAAGATACTGACGGAACCGGAGTGTTTCCGTTTCCAGCCAGGTCTTCTGCAACTCGATGAGCACAAGACGCTCTTTCCGATCCTTGTCGAGAATGGTGGCACCGAAGTCTATGCGGAACATGGAAATCTCATTGCGGGCGGTGTTGGCGTACTCATGGGGGCGGTGCTCCACTTTCACAACCTCGGTCTTCAGTAAGGCGGAGAGCAATGTGCGGGCGATGCGTTCGTCTTCCATAAGGTATTTGAAGACTGAATCATAAATGGGATTGGCGACATATAACTTCATAATGGCTTCGATTTTTCAATGGATAGATGTACAAAAATACAAAGAATCTCTGAATGCCGTCACCTGTTTCCTGTAAAAAGATGTTGCGGCACCACGGCTATTGCATTTAAGACCCCGCTGCAGCCATACACGGAAGGTCTGGAACTGCGACACTATAACTTTGATAAAGCTAATCCTGCTTTTCTGGAGCCGGGCACAAGAAATCAACGTCCATTATAGATAGCAAGCCCCCGAACACTCCCTACAAGGGGGTGCGGAGGCTTGCGCAGAAATATCAGTCGATGGACGGAAATGGTGTCAGAAACAGCCGGTACCGTCGAAACAATGGGTACAAATCTTGCACTTAGGCAGGCCAATGGCTTCTACGAGAATCTCCAGCGTGTTGAACTTCAGCGAAGTCAAGCCGAAACGGGCACGGATACGCTCCACCAGCTCGCGGTACTGCGGAGAATCAGTGGTGGCGTATGCCTGCAGATTGGCGTTGGCATCTCCTTCTATCTCCTCGATAATGCGGCGCGAAATCAGCTCCATGTCGCTCTTGGACGAGGTGAACCCGATGAACGGACAGCCGTATATCAGCGGCGGACAGGCGATGCGCATGTGTACCTCGCGGGCTCCGTAATCATAGAGCACCTTCACATTGTCGCGCAACTGGGTACCCCGCACGATGGAGTCGTCGCAGAACAGCACCCGCTTGCCTTCGAGCATGGCGCGGTTGGGAATCAGCTTCATCTTGGCCACCAATGAACGCATCTCCTGATTGCTGGGTGTGAAGCTGCGCGGCCATGTGGGGGTGTATTTGGCAATGGCGCGGTGATAGGGAACTCCCTTCCCTTCGGCATACCCCAAGGCCATCCCTACCCCCGAGTCGGGAATGCCACAGGCACAGTCCACTTCCGACGTATCGGTCTGCCCCATCTTGTAACCGCTGGCAAAACGCACCTCCTCTACATTGCGTCCTTCGTAGCACGATACCGGGAAACCATAGTACACCCACAGGAACGAACAAATCTGCATCCGGTCGTTGGGCTTGCGCAACTGCTCCAGCCCGTCGGCCCGCATACGGATGATTTCGCCGGGACCCACATAGCGGTCTATCTCATAATCCAGATTGGGCAGGCTGCTCGACTCGCTGGTAGCGGCGTAGGCACCTTCCTTGTGGCCGATGACGATGGGCGTACGTCCCCACTTGTCACGCGCCACGATGATGCCGTCTTCGGTGAGGAGCAGCATGGAGCAGGAGCCCTTGATGCGACGGTAGACATTCTCGATACCGTCTACATAGTCCTTGCCTTCCACGACAAGCAGGGCCACCAGCTCGGTGGGATTGATTTTGCCCATGCTCATCTCGGACAAGTGCATGTTCTTCTTGAGCAGCTCGGCGGCCAGCTCTTCAAGGTTGTTGATTTTGGCCACCGTAACAATGGCGAACTTGCCCAGGTGAGAGTTGATCATGATGGGCTGCGGGTCGTTGTCGCTGATGACACCGATACCGGCGTTGCCCTTAAAACTGGGGAGCTCCGCTTCGAACTTGGTGCGGAAATAAGAACTTTCCAGGCTGTGGATAGCCCGCATGAAACCTGTGCCGGCGGCATAAGTGGCCATACCGCCACGTTTGGTTCCCAAATGAGAATTATAGTCTGTACCGTAGAACAAATCTGTCACACATTCCGACTGTGCGACTGTACCGAAAAAACCTCCCATCTTCTCGTAGTATTTACTGATGAATATTGTGTTTTTTTGAATTTTGAATGCAAAATTACGAAAAAAGACGAAAGATGAGGGAAAGCCGGCGTTTTTTTCGGGGACAGGCATTCGTTTTTTTGCCGGCAATTGCCTATGTTTGCACCTGCTAAAACAGACCTGTCCATCTTATCGACCAACGACCACATGAAAGAATTAGAATCCTACATAGGCAGCTGGCTCACCCGTTTCGGGGTGGATGCCGAAGACACGGGCTGGGGGACCCAACTGCTCCTGGTGGCCGCCGTATGCCTCATCTCCTACCTCACCACAACGTGCTTCCGGCGCATCGTGATACCGGCCATCCACAAGGTGACGGCACGCACCAAAGCCACCTGGGACGACTACCTCTTCAGCCAGGACATGCTGAACGGCTTTTGCCGGATGATTCCCCCCATGGTGTGGTACCTGCTGCTGCCCTTCGCCTTCTCAGGACTGCCCTTGGTGCAGACCATCCTGCAGAAGGTGTGCCTGGTAGTGCTGGTCGTCAACACGCTGCGGCTGATACGCACGTTCCTCCACTCCCTCTACGAGCTGGCCGGCGAACACGAGAAGTTGCGCGACCGCCCGCTGAAGGGCATCTACCAGATGGTGAACCTGCTGGCCATCATCGTGGGGTGCATCGTCATCATCAGCCTGCTCATGGACAAGGACGCCACCAGCATTTTTGCCGGACTGGGTGCCTCGGCTGCCGTGCTGATGCTGGTATTCAAAGACAGCATCCTGGGGTTGGTGGCAGGCATCCAGTTGTCCGCCAACGATATGCTGCGGCCGGGTGACTGGATCACGATGACCAAATACGGAGCCGACGGGACGGTCATCGAGGTGTCGCTCACCACCGTGAAGGTGCAGAACTTCGACAAGACCATCACCACCATCCCACCCTACGCCTTGGTGAGCGACTCGTACCAGAACTGGCGGGGCATGTGGCAGAGCGGCGGACGGCGCATCAAGCGCTCTCTCTTCATCGACATGATGAGCATCGGTTTCTGCAACCGTCACGACAAGGAGGAATGGTGCGCCAAAGGTTGGCTGACCGAAGAAGAAGCAAACGGAGAGGTGGTGAACCTGCAGGTGTTCCGCGACTACGTCACCCGCTACCTGCACAACCGCCCCGACATCAAGCAAGACCTGACCATCCTGGTACGACAAGGGCAACCCACCGCCGAGGGGCTGCCCTTGGAAATCTATTGCTTTACGAACACGACCGACTGGCTGGCGTATGAGTCGGTCCAGAACCG
This sequence comes from uncultured Bacteroides sp., assembly GCA_945833835.1. Lineage (GTDB taxonomy): Bacteria > Bacteroidota > Bacteroidia > Bacteroidales > Bacteroidaceae > Phocaeicola. Next base: position 19,297 of record CAMAFR010000040.1, on the reverse strand, counting down.
GGTGTTCGAACACCTCATCGCCGTCCTGCCCCAGTTCGGCCTGCGCCTTTTCCAACGCCCGTCTTCCTACGACTTGTCACAAAGGTGAGCATCCGCATGGGATGCCCGAACCGCCCAACACAACCGGTTTCCTCACCCTCGTTGCAGCAACATATCTCCAATCATGACATACAAGTCGCGGTCCATGGAGCAATGCCGGCAAAGGATGTCGCAGTCGTGATCCAACAACTCCATGAAGACCGTGTGGGACGCACATCCCGCCAACGCCTGGGCATAGCTGTCCAGTGCCGACGGCACCTCTCCCCTCACCCACCTGGCGTGCCCCAGATTGAGGAAATCACTGACACCGGCCTGCCCCGAGTCCACCACCCGTTGCAGATACTCGGCAGCCTGCTCCGTCCGCCGCTCCATCAGGCAGCACCAGCCGATGGCACGGAACACATTGAGCCGTTTCTTCCCCATATATTCCAGTTTGAACAGGTGCTTCAACGCTCCCTTGAAGTCTTCAGCCGTTATCAGGAGCTGGCTGATATGGAACAGCGTATTGGGGTCATCGGGCTGTAAGTCCTTTACCTTATTATAATAGGCCAAGGCCTCATCGGTCTTCCCCATCCGGGCATAACAACCGCCGGTCTGCTTGAGGGTCCACACCCCGTCGGGGTCCATGAGCTCCGCTTTCCGGTAGAGGGCCACCGCCTCCTCGTAATGCCCCAACGACTGTTCGGCCATGCCGTATTGCTGCCAGAACTGTACCGTGTTTTCGACAGCCGAAAGCGAGGCGGCCACCTGCCTGAACATGCCGGCCGCCTCCTCCATGTATTGCTTGTGGAACAGGAAATCGGCCAATTGCAACAACTGGCGGTGACTGAAGACAGACGACAGCGGTGCCGCCTGCCACAGGGACAAGGGGCCCATAAACACATCGGGGATATAGCTGCGATAAGGCCAGAGCTTGCAGAAACGATACAGGTCCTGCACAAAATGACGGCCAATCAGCTTGGTGTCGACTGCCGGCCCGGCCAGACCGGAAGGCGGCTGAATGCCCGCCATCAGTCCCTTGCCCGCCGCAGAGCCCATGAGCGTGGCCATGCAGAAGACAAACGAATACTTGTCCGAGTCGCACAAGACACCGGCCATCGGGATGTTGTCCAACATGCGGGGCATCTCCGGAGGAGCGGAGGCAAAGGCCTTCTGCACATCGGGCATACGGGTATCAAAAGGATAGAACCAATGAGCGGCATGCTGGAAGAAAGACAGGTTCTTCACCTTCTCGAACGAGTTCATGAACATGTCCGCCCCTTCCTGCTGGAGCTGGAACAGCTGGTCCATCCCTTCGCGCAACGAGCGCAGACGGCGGTGCCACTCGGGATTGTTCCGCTCCAGCTCGTCCAGGTTGTCCAGCCCTTCGGGGGTCAAGGCCGACAGGGTGCCCAATTGTTGGGTAGACTGCTGGATGGCAGGCAATATCTCGTCGCGCAAGCGGCGGTCCACCTTGACGGTCTCACGCGCCAGCCACAGGTTGAGCTGCACGTTGAACAACTCGTCCGACACCTGCCGCTTCCACTGCTCAAGCCCTTGCAGGCGCCGGTAGGTGTCTTCGTACAACGGCAGCCGCCGCTCCCACCGCAGGACACACAGCACGACCGCCACCAACGCCCGCTGGCCTACCTTCGGGTCGGCGTGCTCCGCATAGACCGTCAGCAGGAAATTCAGCTTGCGGTCGTCATAATACTCCATCAGGTTCAGCAGCAAGGCACAGACCGCCACAGCCAACGCATGGCTCTCCACACCGGGTGTACGCAACAAGTGAAGGGCCTCCTGCTCTTCACGTGCCGTCCACAGGCGCGATGCCCACCATTTGCAGAACAGCTCGTCAGCCGCCTCCGCATACGTTCCGGCATCGGTCCCTGGCTGCGATGCCTGGGGCAAGAGGTCCGGAAAGTCGGCGGCCAGTTCGTCCTCGCAGGCCATCATCAGCAGCGGTTCCAGCTCGGCACACGTCCGCCACGTCCTGCCTGCCGCCTGCTGCAAAGGCCGGTTATACGGTTCCTTGCATTTCAGCAGGAAGGCGGTCTGCTCGGTCAGCTCATACGCCCGGCACACCAGTCCGGCATAGAGTCGGCCCCGTTCGGGGTCTTCCGTCCCGCGGGCGGCATACGCCAGCAGGTAGTGATAGGTGCGTTCCCACAGTTCGATGTCGTTGTTCAAGGTCCAGTCGCCCACCAGGGCCGCCCACGGTTTGAGCTGCGTCATCGACTCGCTCAGCCGCCGGTGATCTATCAGCTCCAAAATATGCGCTCTAATGTCTGCTGTCATAGCCTGTCTGTTTTTCAACTTCCTTACTTTTCAGCAAAAGTAGCAATTTATTTTGTATTTTTGCAGCCAGCTATCAAAAGTACAATGGATATAACGGAACTTCAACAGCAATATGCGGCCCATCCTGCCCTAAAAACTCTGACGGCAGCACTGAAGCAAAAGGCCTTACGCACTTTCTATCTGGAAGGGATGCACGCCTCGTGTCCCTCGTTGTTCGCATCGGCATTTCTGAAAAGCCATCCGTCGACCTGCCTGTTCATCCTGAACGATGTGGAGGAGGCAGGCTATTTTTACCATGACATGGTGCAGGCCAACGGTGACGGACAGATTCTGTTCCTCCCCTCGTCTTACCGCCGTGCCATCAAATACGGGCAAAAGGATGCCGCCAACGAAATTCTGCGTACCGAAGTGTTGAGCCGGCTCGAAAAAGGACAGCCCACAGCCGTGGTGAGCTATCCGGAAGCACTGGCCGAGAAGGTGGTGTCAAAACAGGCGCTGACCGACCGCACCCTGAAGCTGGAGACCGGACAGCACACCGCCGTCACCCCACTGACCGCCGAGCTGGCCGGATGGGGATTCGAACAAGTGGACTATGTGTACGAACCGGGACAGTTCGCCCTGCGCGGCAGCATTCTCGACGTGTACTCGTATGCATCGGAATATCCGTACCGCATTGACTTCTTCGGAAACGAGATAGACAGCATCCGCACGTTCGAGGTGGACACGCAGCTCTCGAAAGAGCGGAAAGAGGCCGTCAGCATCGTCCCGGAACTGACGGACACCGGCAGCAATGACAGCTCACTGCTGGACTTCCTGCCGGCCGACGCCATGATCTGGATAAAGGACCTCGGCTGGATAAGCAGCCGCATGGCAGCCATCCGCCAGGAAGCGGCGGCCCCGCAAGCCATCGCGGCCTACGAAGGGGAAGGCGACCTGCCTGCACAACTGTGCGAACGGCTGGTGGACGGGGAACAGTTTGTCCGTCAACTGCAGATGTTCCGCCGCATTGAGTTCGGCAGCCGCCCGTCGGCCACCCCCGACGCCCGGATGTGCTTCGACACCGCCGTGCAGCCCATCTTCCACAAGAACTTCGACCTGGTGGCCTCCACCCTGACCGACTATAGCCGGCAAGGCTACCATCTGTATATCTGTTCGGACAGCACGAAGCAGACCGACCGCCTGAAGGACATCTTCGAAGAACGGAAGGACTGCATCCGGTTCGTACCCGTCAACCGCACCCTGCACGAAGGCTTCACCGACCACACCCTGCAGATGTGCGTCTTCACCGACCACCAGATTTTCGACCGCTTCCACAAATACAACCTGCGCAGCGACAAGGCCCGCAGCGGCAAGGTGGCCCTTTCGCTCAAAGAACTGAACATGTTCGAACCGGGGGACTATGTGGTACACATTGACCACGGCATCGGCCGGTTTGCCGGACTGGTACGCATCCCGAACGGCAACAGCACCCAAGAGGTCATCAAGCTGGTCTATCAGAACGATGACGTGGTGTTCGTGTCCATCCACTCGCTGCACAAGATTTCCAAATACAAAGGCAAGGAGGGCGAGCAGCCCCGCATCAGCAAGCTGGGCACGGGCGCCTGGGAGAAACTGAAAGACCGCACCAAGCGCAAGATAAAGGACATCGCGCGCGACCTGATACAGCTCTACTCGCAACGCCGGCAGGAGAAAGGCTTCCGCTACAGTCCCGACAGCTTCCTGCAACACGAACTGGAGGCCAGCTTCCTCTATGAGGATACCCCCGACCAGCTGAAGGCCACCCAAGAAGTGAAGGCCGACATGGAGAGCGACCGTCCGATGGACCGGCTGGTGTGTGGCGATGTAGGTTTCGGCAAGACAGAGGTGGCCGTACGGGCCGCCTTCAAGGCAGTGGCCGACAACAAGCAGGTGGCGGTGCTGGTGCCCACCACGGTGCTGGCCTACCAACACTTCCAGACATTCAGCAAACGTCTGGAAGACATGCCTTGCCGGGTGGAGTACCTGAGCCGTGCCCGCACGGCCAAGGACACCTCACGCATCCTGAAAGAACTGGAAGCGGGCACCATCCAGGTGCTGATTGGCACGCACAAGATCATCGGGAAGTCCGTCAAATTCCACGACCTGGGCCTGCTCATCATCGACGAGGAGCAGAAGTTCGGCGTGAGTGTCAAGGAAAAGCTGCGCCAGCTGAAGGTGAACGTAGACACGCTGACCATGACCGCCACCCCCATCCCGCGTACGCTCCAGTTCTCCCTCATGGGAGCGCGTGACCTCTCGGTCATCCAGACACCACCCCCCAACCGCTACCCCATCCAGACGGAAGTACATACGTTCAACGAGGAAATCATCACCGAAGCCATCAACTTCGAAATGAGCCGCAACGGACAAGTGTTTTTGGTGAACAACCGCATACAGAACCTCGCGGAACTGAAGGCACTGATAGAGCGCAACATCCCCGACTGCCGTGTCTGCATCGGCCACGGACAAATGCCCCCCGAAGAACTGGAGAAAATCATCTTCGGCTTCGTGAACTATGACTACGACGTGCTGTTGGCCACCACCATCATCGAGAGCGGCATTGACATCCCCAATGCCAACACCATCATCATCAACCAGGCACAGAACTTCGGACTGAGCGACCTGCACCAGATGCGCGGGCGGGTGGGCCGCAGCAACAAGAAGGCTTTCTGCTACCTGCTGGCCCCTCCGCTCGCCTCGCTCAGCCCTGAGGCCAAACGGCGGCTGCAGGCCATCGAGAACTTCAGCGACCTGGGAAGCGGCATCCACATCGCCATGCAGGACCTCGACATCCGGGGAGCCGGCAACATGCTGGGCGCTGAACAGAGCGGCTTCATCGCCGACCTGGGCTACGAAACCTATCAGAAGATATTGGCCGAGGCCGTCAGCGAACTGAAGAACGAAGAGTTCGCCACCCTCTATGCCGATGACGTGAAGGGCGGACAAGAAGTCATCAACGGCGATGAGTTCGTCGACGAATGTACGGTGGAAAGCGACCTCGAACTGCTCTTTCCCGGCGAATACATCCCCAGCAGCAGCGAGCGTATGCTGCTCTACCGCGAGCTGGACAAGCTGGAACTGGACCGCGACGTAGAGGAGTTCCAGCTGCGGCTGGAAGACCGGTTCGGCAAGATACCGCCCGAAGGAGAGGAACTGATACGCATTGTCCCCCTGCGACGGCTGGCCAAACGCCTCGGCATCGAGAAAGTCCATCTCAAGGCCGGCCGCATGATACTGTATTTCGTCAGCAACCCCGACAGCCCGTATTACCAGAGCAAGGCCTTCGGCCAAATCATCGGCTACATGGCGCAATATCCGCGTGACTGCAACCTGCGCGACCAGAACGGGCGCCGCAGCATGGTGGTGAAGGATGTCACGACGGTCAAAGCCGCCGTCAGCATCCTGCAAGTCATCGCCAGCATCGGGTAACCGGAGAGACACCGCCAGCCTCCATAGCACTATCTGCGTATTTGCTTGGACTATCTGACGATAGTATTGCACACTACCGCCAGAATGCACATCTTTGCAGAAAAAGCAAGCGTATGAACAGCAACTTCTTCCTTCGCCGCCTGGCGTGCCTCGGGCTCCTGGGCGGCCTGCTCCATCTGGCGGCTCTGGCACAAGGACACAAGGACATTGTGGACTACGTCAACCCCATCATCGGGGCCTCCACTTCCGCCCAAGCCGGCAAGAGCGCACACGGACTGGGAAAAACCTTTCCCGGTCCCGCTACCCCGTTCGGACTGGTACAGCTCAGTCCCGACACGAAGACCGGAGGCGACAACGGCCCCGGTTATTCGTGGCACCACCCTACCATCGAAGGCTTCAGCTTCATCCACATGAGCGGCATCGGCTGGTATGGAGAGTTCGGCAACCTCTTGGTGACCCCCACCGTAGGCCGTCTGCACACGTCTGCCGGTGATGAGCGGCACCCGGAGAGCGGCTACCGCTCCTCTTACTCGCACACCACGGAAACTGCCAAGGCCGGCTACTATGCCGTCACCCTCAACGACTATAACGTACGGGTGGAACTGACCTCCACCCGCCGGGCCGGCATGATGCGGATGACTTTCCCCGAAAGCGACTCTTCACGCATCAGCATCGACCTGGCACGCCGCATCGGCGGATCGGCCACCGAACAATATATTAAGGTGGTAGACGACACCACCCTCGAAGGCTGGATGCGCTGCACCGACCAAGACGGTGGCTGGGGCAACGGCGACGGAAAAGTGAACTACACCGTCTATTTCCATTGCCGGCTCAGCAAGCCCATGAAGCAATACGGCGTATGGAAAGCCCATTTGCCCGAAGACATGAAAAGCGTCAGACTACAAACCTTGGACGAGCCTGCCTACCGGCAGGCGGTAGCCAACGCCGAGGTGCTGCGGGGGTGCCGGGAGCAGCAAGGACGCCACCTGGGCTTCTTCACCGAATTTCCTACCGCCGCCGGCGAACAGGTCCTGCTCAAGGCAGGCATCTCGTTTGTCAGTGTGGAAGGCGCACGTAAAAACCTGGAAAGCGAAATCAGCCATTGGAGCTTCGAATCGGTCTATGCAGACAACCGCGCCGCCTGGCAAAAGGCATTGGGCTGCATGGAGGTGGAGGGCGACGACCACGACAAGACGGTCTTCTACACGGCACTCTACCACACCATGATTGACCCGCGTGACGTGTCGGACGTAACCGGCGAATACATAGGCGGAGATGGGAAAACACATTGTAACCGGAACTACGTCTACCGTTCCATCTTCAGCGGCTGGGATGTATTCCGCAGCCAGTTCCCGCTACAGACGCTCATCAACCCGCAAATGGTGGACGACGAAATCAATTCGCTCATCAGCCTGGCCGAAACCAGCGGCAGGCACTATTTCCCCCGTTGGGAAATCATGAACTCCTACTCGGGCTGCATGATAGGCAATCCTGCCGTATCCGTCCTGACCGACGCCTACCGCAAAGGCATCCGGAACTGGGACATCCGCAAGGGCTACGAGTTCTGCCGCAACAGCGTGGAGCACACAGGCAATGACCGCCAACTGGGCTACACGCCCCTGGACATCTCGCGCACACTGGAGTATGCCTATACTGATTGGTGCGTGTCCGAACTGGCCCGTGTGTTGGGCGACGAAGCCAACTGCAAAAAGTACCGCCGCCTGTCATTGGACTACAAGAACTGCTGGAACGACAGCATCCGATGGTTTTGCGGCCGACAGGCCGACGGACGTTTTGGCCCTTGGAAGGGAGAAACCGTGCAAGACCAGTATTGCACAGAGTCGAACCCCCTGCAACAAGGCTGGTTTGTCCCCCACGACCCCTACGGCCTCATCCGGCTGCTGGGCAAGCAGGCATTCGCCCAAAAGCTGACCGGTTTCTTCGAGGCCTCTTCGGCCGACTTCCTGTGGAACAACTACTACAACCACCCCAACGAACCTGTCCACCACGTGCCCTTCCTATTCCCCTATGTGGGAAAAGCCTGGCTGACCCAGAAATGGACACGCCAAATCTGCAAGGTCGCTTATGGAACGGATGTCATGGGACTGTGCGGCAATGAAGACGTAGGGCAGATGAGCGCATGGTATGTATTGGCCGCCTCCGGCTTTCACCCGGTGTGTCCGGGAGACAACACCTACCTCCTAACCTCACCCGTCTTCGACAAGGTGACCATCCGGCTGTATCCGAAGTACTATCCCGGCCAGACCTTCACTATCCACGCCCGCCACAACTCGGCCGAGAACGTATATATCCAATCGGCCCGCCTCAACGGGAAACGATTGAACCGGGCGTGGCTGAGCCACGAGGAAATAGTCGGCGGAGGTGTGCTGGAGCTGGAAATGGGCGCCGAGCCGAACCCGGATTTCGGAAAGACCAATCTGCCGCCTTCGGGGATATAGACCCGCCTGGCAGGGAATTGCCAACTCCACATTACTTTTTCCCTAAGAGGCAGGGGTGAGAGCCGTGCCTTTGAGGGAATTTATATAGAAAAAGTAAAAAAAAGGTATTTTCATTGAAGCTCTACCAGTTTTTTCGTACTTTTGCACAGATTTCGTCAAGGTGTGCCAAAAATGGATACGCTGCCGACAAGCAAGAAAGATAGATACAAATTAAACCGTAGAGCATGATACACAAAGTATTAATCGCTAATCGTGGTGAAATAGCAGTTCGCGTTATGCGCTCGTGTCGTGAAATGGGCATCCATACCGTAGCTGTATTCTCGGATGCCGACAGAACGGCACGCCACGTATTGTATGCTGATGAAGCATGTCCGATTGGTCCGGCTGCCTCACGTGAAAGTTACCTGAACATTGATAAGATTATTGCGGCTGCCAAACTGCATGGTGCGGATGCCATCCATCCGGGTTATGGCTTCTTGTCCGAAAACTCTGAGTTCGCCCGCCGTTGCCGGGAAGAAGGCATCGTCTTCATCGGTCCCGACCCGGAAACGATGGATGCCATGGGCGACAAGATTTCTGCCCGCAAGCACATGATTGCGGCAGGCGTACCGGTAGTACCAGGCACCGAACAACCCCTGCAGAGTGTGGAAGAGGCCAAGGAAATCTGCAACCGCATCGGCTATCCGGTCATGCTGAAAGCATCCATGGGCGGCGGCGGAAAGGGTATGCGACTCATCCACAACGAAGATGAAGTGGAAGAAGCCTACAACACGGCCCGTTCGGAATCCATGTCTTCTTTCGGCGATGATACCGTCTATCTGGAGAAGTTCGTAGAAGAGCCCCATCACATCGAGTTCCAGATCTTGGGCGACAATTACGGCAACGCCGTACACCTGTTCGAACGCGAATGCTCCATCCAACGCCGTAACCAGAAAGTGGTGGAGGAAACGCCGTCACCGTTTGTGACACCCGAACTGCGTCAGAAAATGGGTGAGGCCGCTGTGGCAGCCGCCAAGGCCGTCCACTACAAAGGAGCGGGTACCATCGAATTCCTGGTGGACAAATACCGCAATTTCTACTTCCTCGAAATGAACACCCGCCTGCAGGTGGAACATCCCATCACGGAAGAAGTGGTCGGTGTGGACCTGGTCAAAGAGCAGCTCCGCATTGCCAGCGGCGAGAAACTCCACTTCAAGCAAGAAGACCTGTACCAGCGCGGACACGCCATTGAGTGCCGTATCTGTGCCGAGGACACCGATAACAATTTCATGCCTTCGCCCGGCATCATCCGCCAGTTCATCAAGCCCAACGGCATCGGCGTACGCCTGGACAGCTATGTGTACGAAGGCTACGAAATCCCCATCTACTACGACCCCATGATTGGCAAGCTCATCGTCTGGGCCACCACCCGCGAGTTCGCCATCGAACGTATGCGCCGCGTGCTTTATGAAATCAAGATTACCGGTCTGAAGACCAACATCAGCTACCTGCGCCATATCATGCACGTGCCCGACTTTGTGGAAGGCCACTACAACACGCTGTTCATCCCCAAACATCAGGAGATGCTGCGCAAATGGGCCGGCCAGAAGGAGGAGGAAACCGAAAACATCGCCATGATTGCCGCCTACATCGACTACCTGATGAATCTGGAAGAGAACAAGTCCGCCACAGGCGACAACCGCCCCATCAGCCGCTGGCGCGAGTTTGGATTGAAGAAAGGGGTATTGCGCATCTGACACATTAAATTAAGGAGAAACCACATGGAAATACATATCGGAGAAAGAATTGCCGACGTGACCCTGGTGAGCAAGGAAGGCAACAAAGTGCAACTGACCATTGACGGCGTACCTTATGAAGTGGACATCGTGATGGCTGAAAACGGCAGCTGCTCCATTCTGTACGGCGGACGCTCGTTCAACACCGAACTGATTCGTAAGGAAGGTGGCAAACGCTACACCGTCAACGCACACTACCAGCAGTATGACATTGACATCATCGACTCACAGGCCAAGTACCTGCGTATGCGCAAAGGAGCCGAAGAGAAACAACAGGACAAGATTGTCTCACCCATGCCGGGCAAGGTGGTCAAGATTCCGGTGAAGGTAGGCGACCGCCTCGAAGCGGGCGACATCGTAGCCGTCATCGAAGCCATGAAGATGCAGAGCAACTACAAGGTGAACAGCCCTTGCATCGTGAAGGAAATCCTGGTGGGCGAAGGCGACTCGGTGAACAGCAACCAGACCATCATGACCCTCGACCTGAACGTGCAGGCAGACTGACGCACGATACTCCCCTATTTATAATAAGGTGAAAGCCTACAAACTTTAAAACTCAATAAAATGACAGCAGCAGAACAATATAAGAAATTCGAGGAGCTGGACAAGGCGGCTTCTCAAGGCGGAGGGCTGGACCGTATCGAAAAGCAACATGCCAACGGACACATGACCGCCCGTGAACGTATCGATACATTGCTCGACAAAGGCACGTTCAACGAACTGGATAAATTCGTCGTACACCACTGCACCGATTTCGGGATGGACAAGAAGCACATCCCGGGCGACGGCATCGTGTGTGGCTATGGCAAGATTGACGGCCGTCTGGTCTATGTCTACGCTTACGACTTTACCGTGTTCGGCGGTACGCTGAGCGAAACCGGTGCCCGCAAAATCGAAAAGGTACAGGAACTGGCCTTGAAGAACGGAGCTCCCATCATTGCCTTGAACGACTCGGGCGGCGCCCGTATCCAGGAAGGCGTGGGCAGCATCTCCGGCTATGCCTCCATCTTCTACCAGAACACCATCGCCTCGGGTGTCATCCCGCAGATTTCAGCCATCCTCGGTCCTTGCGCCGGCGGCGCGTGCTACTCGCCTGCCTTGACCGACTTCATCTTCATGGTGAAGGAGAAAAGCCACATGTTCATCACCGGTCCCGACGTGGTGAAGGCCGTCACCCATGAAGAAGTGGACAAGGAAGAGCTGGGCGGAGCCTATACCCACAGCAGCAAGAGCGGTGTCAGCCACTTCCTCTGCGAAACGGAAGAAGAGACACTGATGAGCATCCGCGAACTGCTGAGTTTCCTCCCGTCGAACAACATGGAGGACACCCCGATGATTCCCTGCACCGACGACAGCCGCCGCGCCGACGAATCACTGATGACCGTCATTCCGGACGACCCCAATATGCCGTATGACATGAAGAACATCATCGAACCAGTGGTGGACAACAACTATTTCTTCGAAGTCATGCCGCACTTCGCCAAGAACATGGTGGTCGGATTCGCCCGCATGGCCGGACGTTCGGTAGGTATCGTTGCCAACCAGCCCGCTTACCTGGCCGGTGTGCTCGACATCGACGCTTCCGACAAGGCCGCCCGCTTCATCCGCTTCTGCGACTGCTTCAACATTCCTATCATCACGTTCGAAGACGTTCCGGGCTTCCTGCCGGGCTGCACGCAAGAGCACAACGGCATCATCCGCCACGGAGCCAAAATCGTGTATGCTTTTGCCGAGGCTACGGTGCCCAAGATTACGGTCATCACCCGCAAAGCCTACGGCGGTGCCTACATCGTGATGAACAGCAAGCCTATCGGTGCCGACATCAACTTCTCCTACCCCACCGCAGAAATTGCCGTGATGGGAGCGGACGGAGCTGTCAACATCCTCTACCGTAAAGCCACGCCTGAAGAAAAGGCACAGGCCATTGAGGACTACAAAGAGAAATTCTCGAATCCGTATCGTGCCGCCGAGAAGGGCTATATCGATGAAATCATCCTTCCGAAGGATACCCGCTACAAGCTGATTCAGGCTTTGGAAATGACCCAGAACAAGAGCAAGAGCAATCCGCCGAAGAAGCACGGCAATATACCTTTGTAACCCGCTTCCTCCAGAAACGGGGCAGCCCACAAAGACACGAAGACACAAAGTTCTGATGAAGCCCTGCCTTTTTTCATCGTCCTTCTTTGTCTCTTTGTGCCTTTGTGTTTTCTATCCATACGTTGGAAACTTACCAAACAGAACACTAATAAATATGAGAAACTTATTGTTATTCGGACTATTGATGGCAGGATGCCTCCTGACGGCATCGCCTGCATGGGCCCAACAGGTCACTCCCGACGCGGTGGGCTACATTGTAAAGACAGGACAGACCGCCCCCGATTTTGAAATGACGCTGACCGACGGCAGCCGGGTGAGACTCTCCTCCTTGCGCGGCAAGGTAGTCATGCTGCAGTTCACCGCCAGCTGGTGTGGTGTCTGCCGGAAAGAAATGCCCTTCATCGAGAAGGACATCTGGCAAAAGCACAAAGACAACCAGGATTTCGCCCTTTACGGCATTGACCGTGACGAACCGCTGAAAAAAGTACAGGCATTCGTACAACAGACGAAAATCACCTATCCTATGGCCCTCGACCCGGGAGCGGACATCTTCGCACTCTATGCCGACCGTAAAGCGGGCATCACCCGCAACGTATTGATAGACAAGGAGGGGAAGATCGCGCTGATGACGCGCCTCTACAACGAAAAGGAGTTTGCAGCCCTGTGCGCCAAAATTGACGAACTGCTCAAGAAGTGATGGGAAGCGTAAGAAAACTGCTCCTATTGCTGCTGATGGCAGTCCTGCCTGTGCTCTCGGCCCAGAAAAAGGGACACCACGAACCGCTTTTCGGCAAAGCCAATGCCACCTACAGTGTCACCTCGCCGGTGCTGAAAGGAGCTGTCTTTTATTTGGTCAGCGGTCATGGCGGTCCTGACCCCGGATGTATCGGCAAATACCAAGGCAAAGAACTGCACGAAGACGAGTATGCCTACGACATTGTCCTGCGTCTGGGACGGGAGCTGCTCAAGCGGGGGGCTACGGTACATTTCATCATACAGGATGCCAAAGACGGTATCCGCAACGAAGCCGTACTGAAAAACAGCAAGCGTGAGACCTGCATGGGCAAGACCATCCCGCTCAACCAGGTGGCACGCCTGCAACAGCGGTGTGACGCCATCAACCTGCTGCACCGCAAGTCGAAAAGTACCTACAAACGGGCCATTTTTGTCCACATAGACAGCCGGAGCAAAGGCGAACAGACGGACGTGTTCTTCTATCACGCACCGGGCAGCGCCCATGGCAAGCGGCTGGCACGGAAACTGCAACATACGTTCAACACCAAATACGACCGTCACCAGCCCAACCGGGGCTTCCGCGGCACGGTCAGCGAACGGAACCTGTATGTCTTGCGGAAATCCAACCCTGTCGGTGTCTTTCTGGAGCTGGGCAATATCCAAAACGCACGCGACCAGAAACGGTTGGTCATCGCCGACAACCGTCAGGCTTTGGCCAACTGGATAGCGGAAGGCATCGTCGCCGATTTCAAGACAGGAAAGAAATAGGGCTTCCCTCTCCTTCAGGGAAGCGCACCGAACAAGACGGTGTGTCAAAAGCTCCATAGCGCATGAAGTTTTGACACACCGTCGGTTTTCACAGATGTTCTTCAGGATACTTATTCCTTGCTTTTCAAAGCAGCAAAAATCAGTCCTTCCAATTCCTCGGCCAGTTCCGGATTGTCCTGTATCATCTGCTTCGAAGCGTCACGACCCTGTCCGAGCTTCGAATCTTTATAGCTGTACCATGAACCGCTCTTCTTGATGATACCCAGGTCGGCTCCCAAGTCGACTATCTCTCCACTGCGGGAAATACCTTCGCCGAACATGATGTCGAACTCGGCCTTCCGGAAGGGGGGAGCCACCTTGTTCTTCACCACCTTTACACGCACCTGGTTGCCGATGACCTCGTCACCGTCCTTGATAGGTGTGCTCTTGCGGATGTCCAGACGTACAGAGGCATAGAACTTCAACGCGTTACCGCCGGTAGTCGTTTCGGGATTGCCGAACATGATGCCAATCTTCTCACGCAACTGGTTAATGAAGATACAGGTGGTGTTGGTCTTGCTGATGGCCGATGTCAACTTGCGTAAGGCCTGCGACATCAGGCGAGCCTGCAAGCCCACCTTGTTGTCGCCCATATCCCCCTCGATTTCCGCCTTCGGAGTCAATGCCGCCACAGAGTCGATGACAATAATGTCAATAGCCGACGAACGAATCAACTGTTCGGCTATTTCGAGGGCCTGCTCGCCACTGTCCGGCTGCGAGATCCACAGATTGTCGATATCCACACCCAGTTTGGCCGCATAGAACCGGTCGAACGCGTGTTCAGCATCAATAAAAGCGGCAATACCACCTGTCTTCTGTGCCTCGGCAATGGCATGGATGGCCAGTGTCGTCTTACCGGAAGACTCCGGACCATAAATCTCAATGATACGTCCTTTCGGGTAACCGCCCACACCCAGAGCGGCATTCAGCGCAATCGATCCGGTAGGAATCACCTCCACTTCCTGCAACTGGCTGTCACCCATCTTCATGATGGAGCCTTTGCCGAAATTCTTCTCGATTTTGTCCATGGCAGCCTGAAGCGCCTTCAGTTTCTCGCTGTTGGGTTTGGGGGTAGCGGCGGCTTCCACACCGCCTTCAAATTCCAATTCGTCTTTCTTTGCCATATAAATCTATCATGTCAATATTATACGTTCATACACGAAGCCGATTACTGCTTCAGAATCTGTGCCGCGTGCTCTTTGGTCTTTACCTCTTTCGGAAGCAGAATCCGCTCAATGATTCCCTCTTCGTTGATGACGAACGTGGTACGGAACGTTCCCATATACTTGCGGCCACACATGCTCTTCTCTCCCCAGGCACCGAAAGCCTCGGTGAGCTGATGTTCCGTATCCGCAATCAGCGTAAAAGGCAGCTGGTTCTTCTCAATGAACTTCTGGTGCGATTTGGCGTCATTGATGCTCACCCCAATCACCTCGTAGCCCGCCTGCCGCAACGCATCATAATTGTCACGCAGGTTGCAGGCCTGTGCCGTACAGCCCGAGGTCATGTCCTTCGGATAAAAATACAGCACCACTTTACGGCCCCGGTAGTCACTCAGCCGTATCTCCTTCCCTTTTTCGTTGTATCCCAAAAAATCGGGAGCTTTTTCTCCTACATTCATCGCAGTCGTTTTTTAGGCAGTCCTACATTTACAGTTCCAAATCTCCGTCAAACACCTCATGCCAAGGCAGTCCGCACTTGTTCAGCTCTTCCATGAACGGATCCGGATCAAACTCTTCCACATTCCATACGCCCGGACGCTTCCACAGTCCTTTCAGGAACATCATCGCCCCAATCATGGCCGGAACACCTGTCGTGTAGCTGACACCCTGCATACCCGTCTCTTCGTAAGCCGCCTGGTGCGAACAGTTGTTATAGACATAATAGGTACGTTCCTTACCGTCCTTCACGCCACGGATACGGCAGCCGATAGAAGTCTCGCCTTCGTAGTTCTTGCCGAGATCCTGCGGGTTGGGCAATACGGCTTTGAGGAACTGCAAGGGGACAATCTCCATACCGTTGTAGTTGATAGGCTCGATACTGGCCATACCGATATCCTGAATCACACGCAGATGGGTCAGATACGCCTGTCCGAACGTCATCCAGAAACGGGCCCGCTTGATGGTAGGATAGTTCTTCACCAGCGACTCCAGCTCCTCATGATAGAGCAGATACGAATCGCGCAGACCAATGTTGGGATACGTCAGATCCTTATGGATTTCCAGCGGACCGGTGGTAATCCATTTGCCGTCTTCATAGTAACGCCCGTTCTGCGTAATCTCACGGATGTTGATTTCCGGATTGAAGTTGGTGGCAAACGCCTTGTGATGGTTGCCGGCATTGCAGTCCACAATGTCCAAATAATGCATTTCATCAAAATGATGCTTGGCCGCATACGCCGTATATACACCGCTGACTCCCGGGTCAAAACCGCACCCTAAGATAGCGGTCAGTCCGGCTTCTTCAAAACGCTGCTTGTAAGCC
Organism: uncultured Bacteroides sp.; assembly: GCA_945833835.1. GTDB lineage: Bacteria > Bacteroidota > Bacteroidia > Bacteroidales > Bacteroidaceae > Phocaeicola. The sequence continues at coordinate 3,177 of CAMAFR010000040.1, read as the reverse complement.
CATTGCCAGCTGTACTCGAAATGGGCCTCATCCTTCGGTTCATAGTTAGCCGTATCGAGGTAGTTCACACCTGCTTTCAGACACGCTTCCATAATGGTCAGGTCCTGGTACGGCAACGCCACATTGATTACGATTTCGGGTTTGAAACTATTGAACAAAGCCACCAGTTCGTCTACATTATCTGCATCTACCTTGGCAGTTTTGATGTCAGGGTTGTCAATTGCCTGGACAATGGCATCACACTTCGACTGGGTGCGGCTCGCAATCATGATGTCCGTAAACACGTCGGGATGCTGGGCCACTTTGTGTGCAACGACGGTACCTACACCGCCTGCACCGATAATCAATACCTTACTCATTTATAAATTCGTTGGGAGTTTAAATACCCGGAAAACATCACCGAGTACCCTGCAAAGGTAGAATTTTTTTTCAAACCTGCGGCAGTATTCGGCATTATTCGTAATTTTATGCCCGAAACTAACCAGAAAATAAGAAAAGCAATGAAAACAACCGTAACCAATGTGATGGCAGCCCTGGCACTGACGGCTGCCGTAGGCTGTGCCGGAAGCAAACCATCCAACCAGACGACCACCGGGACCGAACAGATCAGCACCCTCTCGTGGACCGACCTTGGCGGCGAATGGATTATCCAGTCCGTCAACGGCAAGCCTGTCCCCACCGACATGGAGCGCACACCGTTTTTGGCCTTCGATGTGGAACAGCAACGTGTGCACGGCTACGCCGGATGCAACCTCACCAATGGCAGCATCGGCCAAGAAGAAGGGAAGCCGGGCTCCCTCCGCTTCGGACAAATGATCACCACCATGATGGCCGGTCCTCATCTGGATGTGGAGCAGCGCATCCTGCAACAGCTGGAAAAAGTCACCTCCTTCCGCCTGACAGCCGACCAACTGTCGCTGACCGACGAAGCGGGCAACGAGATCATCTGCCTCAAGAAAAATACCGGCGCGTCACTTTCGCGCTGACCCATGCGCCGGGTAGGTGCCTTTTGGCATACCCGGCGTCCGTCTCATGACACCCTTTTCCCCCTTATCTACCTCCATTCTGTCACTTCCTCCCTTGTGACTTGTCAGCATTTACAGACATTTTGTCAGCCTTCCCTCTATTTTTTCCTCAAAAAGCGTTTGGCACAGCTTTTGTCCTCATAAGAGCGTAACGTTTTGATGTTACAAACAAACTTAATCAGGAAAATAAATAAAAAACATACAATTATGGGAAAGATTATTGGTATTGACTTAGGAACTACAAATTCATGTGTTTCAGTATTCGAAGGTAACGAACCGGTGGTAATCGCCAACAGCGAAGGCAAGCGCACCACTCCTTCAGTAGTAGGTTTCGTAGACGGCGGCGAACGCAAGGTGGGCGACCCTGCCAAGCGTCAGGCCATCACCAACCCGAAGCGCACGGTTTACTCCATCAAGCGTTTCATGGGCGAGACTTATGACCAGGTGCAGAAAGAAATCGCTCGCGTACCTTATTCAGTAGTAAGAGGTGACAACAACACGCCGCGTGTCGACATCGACGGCCGTCTGTACACTCCGCAGGAAATCTCGGCCATGATTCTTCAGAAAATGAAGAAGACTGCCGAAGACTATCTGGGTCAGGAAGTGACCGAAGCAGTCATCACCGTTCCGGCTTACTTCTCAGACTCACAGCGTCAGGCCACCAAGGAAGCCGGCCAGATTGCAGGTCTTGAAGTGAAGCGTATCGTCAACGAACCGACAGCCGCCGCATTGGCTTACGGTGTAGACAAGGCCAACAAGGATATGAAAGTAGCCGTGTTCGACCTCGGTGGAGGTACATTCGATATCTCTATCCTCGAATTCGGTGGCGGTGTGTTCGAAGTGTTGGCAACCAATGGTGACACGCACCTGGGTGGTGACGATTTCGACCAGGTCATCATCGACTGGCTGGTACAGGAATTCAAGAATGATGAAGGTGCCGACCTGACCACTGACCCGATGGCCATGCAGCGTCTGAAAGAGGCGGCCGAGAAAGCCAAGATTGAACTTTCTTCGTCTACTTCTACCGAAATCAACTTGCCGTATATCATGCCGGTAGCCGGTGTGCCCAAACACTTGGTGAAGACCTTGACCCGCTCTAAGTTCGAACAGCTGGCCCACAGCCTGATTCAGGCTTGTCTCGAACCTTGCAAGAAAGCCATGCAGGCCGCCGGTCTGGGCAACAGCGACATCGATGAAGTCATCCTTGTAGGTGGTTCTTCACGTATCCCCGCCGTACAGCAGCTGGTACAAGACTTCTTCGGCAAGGCTCCGTCAAAAGGTGTCAACCCCGACGAAGTGGTGGCCGTAGGTGCTTCTATCCAGGGTGCCGTGCTGAACCAGGAAGCCGGTGCAGGCAACATCGTATTGCTGGATGTCACTCCGCTGTCAATGGGTATCGAGACGATGGGCGGTGTGATGACTAAGCTGATTGACGCCAACACGACCATCCCTTGCAAGAAGAGCGAAGTGTTCTCTACCGCAGCCGACAACCAGACGGAAGTGACCATCCACGTACTGCAAGGCGAACGTCCGATGGCAGCCCAGAACAAGTCTATCGGCCAGTTCAACCTGACAGGTATCGCTCCGGCACGCCGTGGTGTTCCTCAGATTGAAGTGACATTCGACATCGATGCCAACGGTATCTTGAAAGTATCTGCCAAGGATAAGGCAACCGGCAAGGAACAGGCCATCCGTATCGAAGCCTCTTCCGGTCTGAGCAAAGAAGAAATCGACCGTATGAAAGCCGAAGCCGAAGCCAACGCTGATGCCGACAAGAAAGAAAAGGAACGCATCGACAAGCTGAACCAGGCAGACAGCCTGATCTTCACGACCGAAAACCAGCTGAAAGATCTTGGCGACAAGATTCCGGCAGACAAGAAAGCTCCTATCGAAGCCGCTCTCCAGAAACTGAAAGATGCCCACAAGGCACAGGATTTGGCCGGTATCGATGCTGCCAGTGCCGAACTGCAAAGTGCTTTCCAAGCCGCCAGTGCAGAAATGTACGCCCAGAGCGGTGCACAAGGCCAGCAGGCAGGTCCTAACGCCGGACAGGCCAACAACGGACAAAGCTCATCCAACAACAAGGACAATGTCCAAGATGCTGACTTTGAGGAGGTGAAATAAGCACATAGAGAAATAAGAATACAATATC
>CAMAFR010000039.1 GCA_945833835.1 uncultured Bacteroides sp. | reverse complement strand
GACCCCAACATTAAAAGTGTTGTGCTCTACCTGCTGAGCTAGCGAATCATCGGTGGTGCATCATTTCTTGATTGCGAGTGCAAAGGTAGGGCTTTTGATTGAATCTGCCAAATATTTCCGGAAGAAATTCTGCTTTTTTGCATACGATGCTGTTTTCTAAGCGGGAATCACCTCACTTTTGGTTTTTTTCATATCTTTGTGGGGCACAATGGCAAAGTTTTTGTTCTTTGTCTGCTTTACACATTATAAAGAGATCAGGTATATGTATTGGATTTTATTTATTGGGATAGCCCTCATCAGCTATATGGTGCAGGCTAATTTGAAGAGCAAGTTCGAGAAATATTCACGTATCGGCATAGCCGGCGGCATGACAGGCAGGGATGTGGCCGAACGGATGCTGCGTGACAATGGTATATATGATGTGCGGGTGACCAGTACGCCGGGAATGCTGACCGACCATTTCAATCCGGCCAACAAAACCGTGAATCTGAGTGAAGGGGTGTACAACACGTGTAGCATGATGGCCGCCGCTGTGGCCGCCCATGAGTGTGGCCATGCCGTGCAGCATGCCCGTGCCTATGCGCCGTTGCAGCTGCGTTCGGCATTGGTGCCGGTGGTGCAGTTCGCTTCGTCTATCGTGTCGTGGGTGCTGTTGGCGGGCATCTTCATGATCAACACTTTTCCGCAACTGATGCTGGTGGGTATCTGCCTGTTTGCCATGACCACCTTGTTCAGCTTCGTCACCCTTCCGGTAGAAATTGATGCCAGCCGTCGTGCGCTGGCTTGGCTGAACCGTTCGGGCATCACCAATGCGTATAACCAGCATCAGGCGCAGGATGCCTTGAAGTCGGCGGCCTACACGTATGTGGTGGCAGCCCTCAGTTCGCTGGCCACGTTGGTGTATTATGTGATGATTTTCACCAATCGCCGTGACTGATTCTGAAAAAATAACGTAAATTTGCGCGCTATTAACCCACTAATAAATGTAAGTATGGCAACAAAACCGAGTATTCCGAAAGGGACACGTGACTTTTCGCCGGTAGAGATGGCGAAACGCAACTATATATTCAATACCATCCGTGAGGTGTTCTACCTGTACGGTTTCCAGCAGATTGAGACACCTTCCATGGAAAACCTTTCTACCTTGATGGGCAAGTATGGCGAGGAGGGTGACAAGCTGCTGTTCAAAATCCAGAATTCGGGCGACTATTTCTCGGGACTGACGGACGAGGAGCTGCTCAGCCGCAACGCTGCCAAGTTGGCAGGGAAGTTCTGCGAGAAAGGCTTGCGCTATGACCTGACGGTGCCGTTCGCGCGCTATGTGGTGATGCACCGCGATGAAATCAGTTTCCCGTTCAAGCGCTTTCAGATTCAGCCGGTATGGCGTGCCGACCGTCCGCAGAAGGGACGTTACCGTGAGTTCTACCAGTGTGATGCCGATGTGGTGGGCAGCAACTCGCTGCTAAACGAAGTGGAACTGGTGCAGATGATTGACGCGGTCTTCGGCAAGTTCGGTATCCGGGTATCCATCAAGATAAACAACCGCAAGATTCTGACGGGTATTGCCGAAATCATCGGCGAGGCCGACAAGATAGTGGACATCACGGTGGCGATTGACAAGCTGGACAAGATAGGGCTGGACAACGTGAACGCCGAGCTGGCGGCGAAAGGCATTTCGCAGGAGGCCATTGACAAGCTGCAACCGATTATCTGCCTGAGCGGTACGAATGCCGGGAAGCTGGAGACACTGAAGACGGTGCTGGCCGACAGCCAGACAGGTCTGAAAGGGGTGGAGGAGAGCGAGTACATCCTGCGCACCGTTGAGGCGTTGGGGGTACGGTCGGAAGTGGAACTTGACCTGACCCTGGCACGCGGACTGAACTATTACACCGGGGCTATCTTCGAGGTGAAGGCGCTCGATGTGCAGATTGGCAGTATCAGCGGCGGTGGACGTTATGACAACCTGACCGGCGTGTTCGGGATGGAAGGCATGTCGGGAGTGGGTATCTCGTTCGGTGCCGACCGCATCTATGACGTATTGAACCAGCTGGATTTGTATCCGAAGGAAACGGTGAATGCCACGCGGCTGCTGTTCGTCAATTTCGGTGAGGCAGAAGCTGCTTATGTGTTGCCTGTGCTGGCGAAGGTCCGTGCGGCAGGTGTCCGTGCGGAACTGTATCCGGACAGTGCGAAGATGAAGAAACAGATGAGCTATGCCAATGCCAAGGCTGTGCCGTTTGTGGCCATTGTAGGCGAGAACGAGATGAACGAAGGCAAGGTGACGCTCAAGAATATGGCGACTGGCGAGCAGTCGTTGTTGACGCCCGACGAGCTGGTGGAGGCCTGCAGAGGCTGATGGCCCGGAGTCAAACACAAAAAGGCACAGAGGCCATCACACGGGGTGTGAAACGATTCGATGATGACGCTGTAGGGGCGGACCTGCGTGTCCGCCCGGAATGCCAAGGCGGATGTTTCCGGGCAGACACGCAGGTCTGCCCCTACGGTTTTCGTCAAGGGGAGCGAAGGCTGACGATGGCTGCTACTGCTCGTCCCCTTTCATCAGCTTCGGCGAAAATTTCTTTTTGGGGGTGATGCCCAGTTCTTTCAGCATTTCTGCTTGGCGGATGACGTTGCCCGGTCCGGCCGCCAGTTGGCGGTAAGCATTGTCGTAGGTGGCAGAGGCGGCATGTAGCGAGTCGCCTATCTTGTCGAAGGAGTCGGTGAACAGGACGAGCTTTTCGTAGAGGGCGGTGCCCCGCTTCACGATGTCTTGTATGTTCTTCTCTTGGTATTCCCGTTTCCAGAGGTCGAGCGCCAGGCGCAGGGCGGCAATCAGGTTGGTAGGGCTCATCAGCACCACCTTTTTCTGATAAGCATGGTTCCATAGGTTCGGGTCGGCCTGGAGGGCCAGCACGTAGGCCGGTTCGTTGGGGATGAACATCATCACGAAGTCGAGCGACGCGACGTTGTATTTGGAGTAGTCCTTTTGGCTGAGTTCGTCGATGTGGTTACGGAGGGAGGTCAGGTGGGCCTTGAGGCATTGTTCGCGTTCGGCGGGCAGCTGGGCCGCCACATAGTCGGCATAGGCTGTGAGCGACACTTTCGAGTCGATGATTACCTGCCGGTTGTCGGGATACACCACCAGCACATCGGGTTGCAGCCGTTGTCCCTGTTCGTTGCGCAGCGGCTCTCCGTGCTCATCCTTCAGAAACGTCTGCCGGAAATATTCCTCCCCTTCGCGCAGACCGGAGTTTTCGAGTATCGTCTCCAGAATCATTTCCCCCCAGTTGCCCTGTGTCTTCGATTCGCCTTTCAGCGCGCGGGTCAGGTTGTTGGCATCATCGCTGATTCTTTTATTGAGCTGCACCAGCTCCTTGATGCGGTCTTCCAGCGAAAAACGTTGTTTGGACTCCTTGTCATAGACTTCCGCCACTTGCCGTTTGAATTCGGCCAGGTTGTCGCCGAACGGACGGAGCAATGCCGTCAGCCGCTCGGTGCTCAGGCGGTTGAAGCTGTCGGTCTTCTGCTGGAAGATACGGTTGGCAATGTTCTCAAACTCCATGTTGAGCTGTTTGTGCAGGGCTTCTGTCTCCGCTTTCTGCGTGTCGAGCTTTTCCTGCATGGCACGCCGTTCGGCGGCTGCCAGTTCTGCCTGGTGTTGCAGCTGCAAGGCTGTCTTTTCTTGCAGTGAGTTGGTTTTGCGCGAGGCGGCCAGATAGCCGATGGTGCCTCCTGCCATAAGTCCGATGAGTAGATAGATTAGTTCCATGCTGCAAATATAGATGATTTCGCCTCAATCCGGTCACAGAAGGTCGGAAGAATTTTGATGAAGTCGGTGATGCAAGATTGTCAGTCGGCTGCCGGTATTGTCAGCTGTTCTCTGCCAGAATGTCCGTTTTCTGCGTTTGGCACGCTTTTCGCTAACTGTTCAGCGTTCCGACAAGGGACCGAAAAAAAGAAAACAATAATAATCAAATAACAAAAAAGCTATGAACATTAAACCGTTAGCAGACAGAGTCCTGATTCTTCCGGCTCCTGCAGAAGAAAAGACAATCGGTGGTATCATCATCCCTGATACGGCCAAGGAAAAACCGTTGCAAGGAAAGGTAGTGGCAGTAGGTCACGGCACCAAAGACGAAGCAATGATTTTGAAGGAAGGCGACCAAGTGTTGTATGGCAAATATTCGGGTACGGAAATCGAATACGAAGGTGTGAAATACCTGATGATGCGCCAGAGCGATGTCTTGGCAGTGTTGGGTTAATAGAGTTTTAATTTTTATAGAAAGGAAAATAACAGTATGGCAAAAGATATTCTTTTCAATATTGACGCACGCGATCAGTTGAAAAAAGGTGTAGACGAATTGGCGAATGCCGTGAAAGTGACCTTGGGCCCGAAAGGACGCAACGTCATCATCGAGAAAAAGTTTGGTGCTCCCCACATCACAAAGGACGGTGTGACGGTGGCCAAGGAAGTGGAACTGGCCGACCCGTTCCAGAACACCGGCGCACAGCTGGTGAAATCGGTCGCTTCCAAGACTGGCGATGATGCCGGCGACGGTACTACTACGGCCACTGTGCTGGCACAGGCCATTGTAGGAGTAGGCTTGAAGAACGTGACGGCCGGTGCCAATCCGATGGACTTGAAGCGCGGTATCGACAAGGCCGTAGCCAAGGTGGTAGAGTCTATCAAGAGCCAGTCTGAAATGGTAGGCGACAACTACGATAAGATTGAACAGGTGGCTACCGTATCGGCCAACAATGACCCGGTTATCGGTAAGCTGATTGCCGATGCCATGCGCAAGGTGTCGAAAGACGGTGTCATCACCATCGAGGAAGCCAAGGGTACAGACACTACGATTGGTGTGGTAGAAGGTATGCAGTTTGACCGTGGTTACCTGTCGGCCTACTTCGTGACCGATACAGAAAAGATGGAGTGCGTGATGGAACATCCTTACATCTTGATTTACGACAAGAAGATCTCCAATCTGAAGGATTTCCTGCCTATCCTCGAACCGGCCGTACAGAGCGGACGCCCCTTGCTGGTGATTGCTGAAGACGTTGACAGCGAAGCTTTGACGACGCTGGTGGTCAACCGTCTGCGTGGCCAGCTCAAGATTTGTGCCGTGAAGGCTCCGGGCTTCGGCGACCGTCGTAAGGCGATGCTGGAAGACATTGCCATCCTGACAGGCGGCGTGGTCATCAGCGAAGAAAAGGGCTTGAAGCTGGAACAGGCTACCCTCGAAATGCTGGGCTCTTGCGACAAGGTGACGATCACGAAAGACAATACGACCATCGTCAACGGCGTAGGCGACAAGCAGAACATTCAGGACCGTATCAACCAAATCAAGGCCGAAATCAAGAACTCCACTTCCGACTATGACAAGGAGAAACTCCAGGAACGTCTGGCCAAATTGTCGGGCGGCGTGGCTGTACTCTATGTAGGTGCTGCCAGCGAGGTGGAAATGAAGGAAAAGAAAGACCGCGTGGACGATGCGCTCTGCGCTACTCGTGCCGCCATCGAAGAAGGTATTGTGCCGGGCGGTGGTGTGACGTACATCCGTGCCATTGACGCCCTCGAAGGCATGAAGGGTGACAATGCCGATGAGACGACCGGTATCGAGATCATCAAGCGTGCCATCGAAGAGCCGCTCCGTCAGATTGTGGCCAACGCCGGTAAGGAAGGGGCCGTTATCGTACAGAAGGTGCGCGAAGGCAAGGGTGACTTCGGTTACAATGCCCGCACGGATGTGTACGAAAACCTGCACGCTGCCGGTGTGGTAGACCCTGCCAAGGTAACCCGTGTGGCACTGGAGAATGCCGCTTCTATCGCCGGTATGTTCCTGACGACCGAATGTGTCATTGTGGAAAAGAAAGAGGAAAAACCCGAAATGCCCGCTGCACCGGGCATGGGCGGAATGGGTGGCATGATGTAATGCCCGCCCGTTGAACATACTTCCTGACAAGTGCGGACCCCTCGGCAGCCGATGCCGGTGCGGTCCGCACTTTTTTTTGTACGCAGAGGGGCCACAAAGGTTTTGTGCCCGAAATAAAATGTTTTCTCCGATAAAAACCGTACCTTTGTGAGGTCAGGGCAGGTGGGTTTGCCCTCAAGACGGACTATCACAGTTTAACCTTATTATAAATGAAAAAAATGATGAATCTGAAAAAAATGGCTGCCCTTTTCCTGGGAGCCGCATTGGCTGTCAACGTCAATGCACAAGAGGAAAACAGTTTTGTACATGAACAGTCGGACGGTTACGAATGGCCCACCGACAAGGCGGTGCTCAAAAAACTCGACACCTGGCAGGACCAGAAGTTCGGTGTGTTGTTCCACTGGGGCCTTTACTCCGTACCCGGTATTTGCGAGTCGTGGCCGCTCTGCTCGGAAGACTGGATTACCCGTCCCGACGAGTTTACCTATGAAAGCTACAAGCAATGGTACTGGGGTTTCTCACGTGCTTTCAAACCCACTAAATTCAATCCGGAACAATGGGCGGACGTGATGGAAGACGCAGGGATGAAATACATGATTTTCACCACCAAGCACCATGACGGTTTCTGTATGTACGACACCAAGTACACCGACTTCTCTATTGCGAAAGGGCCGTTTGCCGAAGATCCGCGCAGTGACGTGGCCCGGTATGTGTTCGATGCGTTCCGCCAGAAGAACTTCATGATAGGTTGCTATTTCTCGAAACCAGACTGGCACTGCCAATGGTTCTGGAACGATTATTATGCCACCCCCAACCGTATGCAGAACTACAAGCGTGACCAGCATCCCGACTGGTGGAAGAAGTACCAGGAATTCACCAAGAACCAGCTGGATGAATTGATGTCCAACTATGGTAAGTTTGACATCCTTTGGCTGGACGGCGGCTGGGTGACAGGGGATGAAATCCATCTGGACGAAGTGCTGGCAAAGGCCCGTAGCGGCCAGCAGGCCGGCATGATTGCCGTAGACCGTACGATCAAAGGCCGGAACGAGAATTACCAGACCCCCGAACGCAGTATTCCAGCCAAACAGCTCAGTCATCCCTGGGAAAGCTGTATCACCCTGTCACACAGTTGGGCATGGGCTCCCGGTGCCAAATTCAAAACCTCCAATGAAGTGGTGAATATTCTGGCCGAAATTACGGCGAAAGGTGGTTGCCTGCTGCTGGGTGTCGGTCCTACGCCCGAAGGCTTGATCCAACCGGAAGTGGTGGAAAGCCTGCACGGAGTGGGAGAATGGCTGCGTGCCAATGGCGAAGCCATCTACGGCACACGCATCACGCCCAACTACCAGTCGGACCGTACGTGGTTCATGGCCAACAAGAACGGCAAGACCTTGTATGCCGTATATGCTTTGCCACAGGGAGAGTCATTGCCCAAGACCATTGAGTGGACCGGCAACCTGCCCACGGGAAAGGTGACGCTGCTGAAGGGCAACAAGAACGTCAGCTACAAAATACAGGACGGAAAAGTGACGCTGACCTTGCCGAAGGGACTCGCCAACGAGCCGTTGGCATTCCGCTTTGACGTGAAGTAAGCAAGGGCTGTCGTCAAGTCTTCTGAACAAACAGGGACGCGAAACCATCGGATGTGGAGGAAGGATATCCTCTGCGCGAAGGCCGGTGGTTTCGTGTCCTTGTTTCTTATAGAAATGTTATAATTATGCTAAAAAGCATAAAATACTGGTAAAAAGGAAGAGAAATCGCCGTAAATATAGACAGTTTTCCAGATTTTCGCTATATTTGACTTACTTTAGAGAAAGACAAATTTTTTATAGGTATGGTTTACGACATTGATATGCTGAGAAATTTCTATTCGTCGTATACGGCGAAGGTAGAAGATGCGAGAGTGAAATTGGGAAGACCCTTGACGCTGGCCGAGAAGATTCTGTATGCCCATCTGTATGATAGGGAGAAGACAGTGCCTTTTCGCCGCGGAGAGGATTATGTGGATTTCCGTCCCGACCGGGTGGCTATGCAGGATGCTACGGCACAGATGGCCCTTTTGCAATTCATGATAGCCGGTAAGGAGGCGGTGGCGGTGCCGTCTACGGTGCATTGCGACCATCTGATTCAAGCATACAAAGGCGTGAAGACCGATTTGCCGACCGCCAACGAGACCAACAAGGAGGTGTATGACTTCCTGAAAAGCGTGTCTGCCAAGTATGGCATCGGATTCTGGAAACCGGGAGCCGGCATCATCCATCAGGTGGTATTGGAAAACTATGCGTTCCCCGGAGGAATGATGGTAGGGACAGACTCGCACACCCCGAACGCAGGTGGTCTGGGCATGATTGCCATCGGTGTGGGAGGAGCCGATGCGGTGGATGTCATGACCGGAATGGAATGGGAACTGAAGATGCCCAAACTGATTGGGGTGCGACTGACCGGACGGCTGAGCGGCTGGGCTTCTCCTAAAGACGTTATCCTCAAGCTGGCAGGTATCCTGACCGTCAAGGGTGGCACCAACGCCATCATCGAATATTTCGGCGAAGGGACCCGTTCGCTTTCGGCTACGGGCAAGGCCACCATCTGCAACATGGGGGCCGAGGTCGGTGCCACGACTTCTGTCTTTCCCTATGACGAGGAAATCAGAAAGTACCTGTGTGCCACAGGACGCGAGGAAGTGGCGGCAATGGCCGATGCCCAAGCTGCGTCCTTGCAGGCGGATGCGGAAGTGCTGGCGGATCCGGCTGCTTACTATGACCGGATTATCGAGATAGACCTCGACGCCCTCGAACCTTACATCAACGGGCCTTTCACACCGGATGCCGCCTGCACGATTTCTGACTTTGCCGCCAAGGTGAAGGCGAACGGGTATCCGCAGCAGATGGAAGTGGGGCTGATAGGCTCGTGCACCAATTCTTCCTACCAGGATTTGGGACGTGCGGCTTCGCTGGCCCGTCAGGTGAAAGCCAAAGGACTGAAGATGGCTGCCGACCTGATTATCAACCCTGGCTCAGAGCAAGTGTTCTGCACGGCGGAGCGTGACGGCATGATAGCCGACTTCGAAGCGGTGGGCGGTGTCATCATGACCAATGCCTGCGGACCGTGCATCGGACAGTGGAAACGCATCACCGACGACAACACACGTGCCAACTCTATTGTCACGTCCTTCAACCGGAATTTCGCGAAACGTGCCGATGGCAATCCCAATACGAATGCTTTTGTGGCTTCGCCCGAGCTGGTCATGGCCCTGTCTATCGCCGGCGACTTGTGCTTCAATCCGTTGAAGGACACACTCACCAACGACAAGGGCGAACAGGTAAGGCTGGACGAGCCGGTAGGCGACACGTTGCCGGCCAGAGGCTTTACCGTCGATGACAACGGATATGTGGCCCCTGCGGCGGACGGTAGCCGTCTGACCATTGAGATCCGACCGGACTCGCAACGCTTGCAGCAGCTGGCTCCGTTCGCTCCGTGGGACGGCAATGACTGGACAGACCTGCCGTTGCTCATCAAGACAGCCGGCAAGTGTACGACAGACCATATCTCGATGGCCGGTCCGTGGCTGCGCTTCCGCGGACATCTGGAGAATATCTCGGACAACATGCTGATGGGGGCGGTCAACGCCTTCAACGGACAGACCAATCATGTATGGAACCGCCTGACCGGTACCTACGAAGGTGTTTCGGCAGTCGCCAAACAATATAAGGCGCAGGGACTCGGGTCGGTAGTGGTGGCCGAAGAAAATTACGGCGAAGGTTCCAGCCGTGAACATGCCGCTATGGAGCCGCGTTTCCTCCATGTAAGGGCTATCCTGGTCAAGAGCTTTGCCCGTATCCACGAAACGAACCTGAAGAAGCAGGGGGTACTGGCCCTGACGTTTGTCCATAAAGAAGATTATGACAAGGTGCAGGAGCACGACCGTATCTCTATCCTGGGACTCAAAGACATGGCCCCTGGCAAACCGCTGTGTGTAAGGCTGCTTCATGAAGACGGCACGACCGATGAGCTGGAAGCCGCCCACACGTACAATGACATGCAAATCCAGTGGTTCCGTGCAGGTTCGGCACTCAATACGTTCAGTGGCAATAAATAATAGGTAGTTACTTTTAAGATAACAAGACAATGAGTAAAGTGTATATGCAAGGAGAACGGCTGATGGTGCCCGACCGGGTGACCATCCCGTTTATCGAGGGAGATGGCGTAGGGGCTGAAATCACCCCTGTATGCCAGAAGATAGTGAACCGGGCTGTCCAGATAGCCTATGGCGGCCAGCGGTCCATTGAGTGGAAGGAAGTGCTGGCGGGTGGAAAAGCGTTCCGGCAGACAGGCGAATGGTTGCCCGAGGCCACGATGGAGGCTTTCCGTGAATATCTGGTCGGCATCAAGGGACCGTTGACCACTCCGGTGGGGGGCGGTATCCGTTCGCTCAATGTGGCGTTGCGCCAGACACTCGACCTCTATGTCTGCCTGCGGCCGGTGCGTTGGTTCAAGGGGGTGGTGTCTCCTGTCAAGGAGCCCCAGAAAGTGAACATGCATATTTTCAGAGAGAACACCGAGGACATCTATGCGGGTATTGAGTGGGAGCAGGGAACCCCTGAAGCCGAAAAGTTCTATGCGTTCCTGCGCGATGAAATGGGAGTGACCAAGGTACGTTTCCCCGAAACCTCGTCATTTGGCGTGAAGCCGGTTTCGATAGACGGGTCAAAACGGTTGGTACGCTCGGCCATCCGCTATGCCCTGCAACACGGGTTGCCGTCGGTCACCTTGGTGCACAAAGGCAATATCATGAAGTACACCGAAGGCGGATTCAAACGCTGGGGATACGAGGTGGCCGAGCAGGAGTTTGCCAGACAGACCTTTACAATGAACCAGTATGACCAGCTGAAAAAGGATTTGGGCGAAGAGTCGGCACATGCGGCCATGGCCGAGGCCGTCAATGCCGGCAAGATTATCGTGAAAGACTGTATCTGCGATGCCTTCCTGCAGAACACCTTGCTGATGCCGGAGGACTATTCGGTCATTGCCACCTTGAACCTGAACGGTGACTACGTGTCCGACCAGCTGGCGGCCATGGTAGGTGGTATCGGCATTGCTCCGGGTGCCAACATCAATTACCAGACGGGTCATGCCATTTTCGAGGCTACCCACGGCACGGCACCCAATATTGCCGGCAAGAATATCGTGAATCCGTGCTCGCTGTTGCTGTCTTCTGTCATGATGCTGGAGTATCTGGGATGGCAAGAGGCGGCAGACCTGATAGTGAACGCGCTGGAGACGGCCTTCGGAAAAGGCGAGGCCACCTTGGATCTCGCCCGCTTCATGCCCGACGGTACGGCTTTGGGAACGGTGGAATTTGGCGACCGACTGGTAGAGTTGCTGTGACTGGAATGAGCGGTGTTGCCGATGCCCCAGGGCAGTCCGGATGGCTGAGGGGCTGCCCGGCGGGAACCGGTGACCCGTGTATGTTAAATTTAGAATGGAGAGTGCTGATATGAAAAAAGAATATGTAGTATATAAACTGTCGGAATGTGCCAAGCAGGCCTGCCGCATTGACAATGAGTTGTTCACGAAATATAATGTGAAGCGCGGACTTCGCAATGAAGACGGTACCGGGGTCTTGGTGGGGCTGACCAAGATTGGTAACGTTGTGGGATATGAGCGGACCGACGAGGGGTTGCACCCCATACCCGGCAAATTGTTTTACCGGGGATATGACCTGGACGATATTGTCCATGCCCTGCTCAAGGAGAAACGTTTCGGTTTCGAGGAAGTGGCCTATCTGCTGTTGTCCGGCGAGTTGCCCGACAGTGAGCAGCTCGATGCGTTCAAAGAGCTGATCAATGACAATATGCCGCTCGACAAGAAGACTACCATGAACATCATTGACCTGGAGGGGCAGAACATCATGAACATCCTGGCCCGTAGTGTGCTGGAGATGTACACCTTCGACCCGAATCCCGATGACATCTCGCGCGACAACCTGATGAGGCAGTCCATTGAGCTGATTTCCAAGTTCCCTACCATCATTGCCTATGCCTACAACATCTACCGGCACAGTACCCACGGACGTTCGCTGCACATCCGTCATCCGCACGAGAATGTGTCGTTGGCAGAGAACTTCCTCTATATGATGAAGAAGTCGTACACGCCGCTGGAGGCCCGGATGCTCGACTTGCTGCTGGTGCTGCAGGCGGAGCATGGTGGTGGTAACAACTCTACCTTCACGGTGCGTGTGACCAGCTCCACCCGCACGGATACCTATTCCAGCATAGCAGCCGGCATCGGTTCGCTGAAGGGTCCGTTGCATGGAGGTGCCAACATCCAGGTGGTGAAGATGTTCCATCATCTGAAAGAGGCCATCGTCGACTGGACGAACGTGGATGAGATAGATACCTACCTCACCCGTATGCTGAACAAGGAGGCCTATGACAAGAGCGGACTGATTTACGGCATCGGCCACGCCGTGTACACCATCTCAGACCCCCGTGCCTTGCTCTTGAAGGAGCTGGCAGGCGAGCTGGTGGCCGAAAAAGGCTGTGAGAAAGAGTTTGCTTTCCTCGAATTGCTGGAGCAGCGGGCCATCGAGTGCTTCAAGAAAGTGAAAGGCACCCGCAAACAGGTCTGCTCGAATGTGGACTTCTATTCCGGTTTCATCTATGAGCTGATAGGCCTGCCTTCCGAAATCTACACGCCGCTGTTTGCCATGGCCCGTATTGTGGGATGGACCGCCCACCGTATCGAGGAGCTGAACTTTGAAGGTCGCCGCATTATCCGCCCGGCTTATAAGAATGTGCTCGACGAGGTAGCCTACACGCCTATCAGCGACCGCTGACCGTGTAGGTGGCTTCTACCCCTACCTGGCTGCAGTCGGCTCCCATCGGAGGATTTTCCTTGTAGAGGGCCATGCGGACTTCGGTCAGGGTGGGGAAGTTGTCGAAGAGTTTTCTGGCCATTCGCCAAACGACGTGTTCCAACAGTCGGGAGGGAATGGCCATTTCTTTTTGCAGCAGCTGGAACACTTCGGCATAGTTGATGGTGCCGTTCAGGTCGTCCTGTTCGGCGGCCAGGCGGAAGTCCGTCTGGAGGCGCAGGTCGATGCGGTAGCAGGCACCTACCTGCCGCTCCTGTGGCAGCACACCGTGGTAGGCATAGAATTTCAGTCCGTTCAAGTAAATGTAATTGTCCGTACAGATCATAGGAGATGGAGTTCAAAGAGAGGATGGCGGGTGGAAATCAAAGAGAGGATGTGTGCTGGCGTACTGACACATCCTCTCCTTATCAATATAGGGGGCCGCTGGGACTTATCCGCAGCGTGAAGAACCGCAGGTGGTACAGATGAGGCAGCCCTCCTGGTAGACGAGCGTCTCATTGCCGCAGTTGGGGCATTTCACGCCACTGGCCTCGGTGCCGTCTTGAACGTATTTCTTCAAGGCGCGTTCTACACCTACTTTCCAGGTGTTGATGTTCTCGTTGTCCAGTTGCAGGGAGCTGACCAGCTTGATGACCTGCGCGATGGGCATCCGGTAACGCAGCACGCCCGAAATCAGTTTGGCGTAGTTCCAGTATTCTTTGTTGAACTTCTCCGACAAGCCTTCGATGCTCATCTTATAGCCGCGTTTGGTCTCAAACTGGAAGTCGTAACGCTTGTTGCCGTTTTCGTCGTAGTTCTTGATGATGCGTCCGTTCACGACCGATTTCGGCAGCAGGATGCCTTCTTCCTCGTCCATGATGCCGGTAAAGATCTCGTAGGGCAGGCCGTCGAGCAATCCGACGAAGGCCACCCATTTCTCCTTGTTGTTCTGGAAGCGTACCACATCGGCTTGCAGCACTTTGGGGCGTACTTCCACAATTTGTGGGGTGAGCGGCTGTTTGGGACGGCTGTTGTCCTCTTTCTTCTTTTTCTTGGTAGAGATGAGCACGCCCGAACGTGATCCGTCACGGTAGACGGTGCAGCCTTTGCAGCCTGAACGCCATGCCTCCATGTAGAGCTGGTTCACCAGTTCCTCGCTGACGTTGTTGGGCAGGTTGATGGTGACGCTGATGGAGTGGTCCACCCACTTCTGGATGCGTCCCTGCATCTTGACTTTCATCAGCCAGTCCACATCGTTCGAGGTGGCTTTGTGGTACGGCGAGTTCTGGACCAGTGCGTCTATTTCTTCCTGCGTATAGCGTTTCTGGGTGTCGTAGCCATTGGCTTTCATCCAAGTCATGAACTTGGGGTGGTAGACCGTGTATTCTTCGAAGGCGTCACCGGTCTCGTCGGTATAGTCAATGTGGACATTGGCATCGTTCGGGTTCACCTTGCGGCGGCGTTTGTAGACCGGCATGAAGACCGGTTCGATGCCGGACGTTGTCTGTGTCATCAGACTGGTCGTACCGGTAGGGGCAATGGTCAGACAAGCAATGTTGCGTCGGCCGTACCGTTTCATGTCCTCATACAGCTCAGGGTCGGCGTTCTTGATACGGTTGATGAACGGGTTGTTCGCTTCGCGCACCGCGTCATAGATGGCGAAGGCTCCACGCTCCTTGGCCATTTCTACGGATGAGCGGTAGGCGGCGAGTGCCAGTGTCTTGTGTACGCCTTCCGAGAAAGTGGTGGCTTCTTCCGTGCCGTAGCGCAGTCCCATGGCGGCAATCATGTCCCCTTCTGCCGTGATGCCTACGCCGGTGCGGCGGCCCAGTCCGGATTTGTGGTAAATCTTTTCCCACAGGTGCCGTTCGGCTCCTTTGACCTCCTCGCCTTCGGGGTCGGAATTGATTTTCTCCATAATCTTTTCTATTTTCTCCAGTTCCAGGTCGATGATGTCGTCCATGATGCGTTGGGCAATGGCCACATGCTTGCGGAACAGGTCGTAGTCGAAATAGGCATCGGCGGTGAACGGATGCACGACATACGAATAGAGGTTGATGGCCAGCAGCCGGCAGGAGTCATACGGGCAGAGCGGAATCTCGCCACAGGGGTTGGTGGATACGGTACGGAAACCGAGGTCGGCATAGCAGTCGGGCACCGATTCGCGCAAGATGGTGTCCCAGAACAGTACCCCCGGTTCGGCCGACTTCCAGGCGTTGTGTACAATCTTCTTCCACAGGGCGGCAGCGTTGATGTCTTTTTTCACCAGCGGCTGGTCAGCGTCTACCGGGAACTGCTGGGTGTAGGTTTTTCCTGCGGCGGCGCACCGCATGAACTCGTCGTCCAGTTTTACCGATACGTTGGCGCCGGTCACCTTGCCTTCTACCATCTTCGCGTCAATGAACGCCTCCGAGTCGGGATGCTTGATGGAGACGGTCAGCATCAGTGCCCCTCGCCGGCCGTCCTGCGCCACTTCTCGGGTAGAGTTGGAATAGCGTTCCATGAAAGGTACCAGTCCGGTTGAGGTCAGGGCAGAGTTCTTTACCGGCGAGCCTTTGGGGCGGATGTGCGACAGGTCGTGTCCCACCCCGCCGCGGCGTTTCATCAGCTGCACCTGCTCCTCATCAATGCGGATGATGGCACCATAAGAGTCGGCGGCACCGTCAAGCCCTATCACGAAGCAGTTGGAGAGCGAGGCCACCTGATGGTTGTTGCCGATACCGGTCATCGGACTTCCTTGAGGAATGATGTAGGTGAAGTGATCCAGCAGGTCAAAGATTTCCTGTGCGCTGAGACCGTTGGGATATTTTGCCTCGATTCGTGCGACTTCATTGGCGATGCGCCAATGCATATCTACCGGCGATTTCTCATAGATGTTCCCGAAAGAGTCTTTCACGGCATATTTGTTGACCCATACACGGGCTGCCAGTTCGTCTCCCTCGAAATATTCCAGCGATGCCTGATAGGCTTCGTCGTAGCTATACGTTTGCTTTTCCACTTTATAATCAATATTTTATGTGTATAATATTTCAATTCAAGGTAGGAAGTCTGCTTTAGAAGATTTTGCGTTGCAAAGCTAACAAGGTTTTTTGGAATACCCAAACAAATGATTCAAAAGTTGGTCCGGTGTAGGGGAGGCTCTTCTGTTTCTAAATAAGAGGGTCTGGTAATGAATGGATTACAGTTGTTTTTTGCTGAAAAGTTGTCTGTTTGGTCCTATTCCCACTTGCGGCAGCAGCAGAAAAAGTTCTCGAAAGCGTTTCATATCAACGCCGAAAGCGTATCTTTGCACCATGAAACTTCTAAATTAGAGAATTATGGATTCGATAAAAAACAGACGTACGATTCGCAAGTACCAGCAGCGGGACATTCCGGCCGATGTGCTGGACGGATTGCTGGAAGAGGCTTTCCGGGCTTCTACCATGGGCAATATGCAACTGTATAGTGTGGTGGTGACGCGGGATGCCGAAATGAAGGCCAAGCTTGCTCCTGCCCATTTTCATCAGCCGATGGTGACGACGGCTCCTGTCGTGCTGACTTTTTGTGCCGATTTCAACCGTTTCAGCAAATGGTGCCGTTTGCGTCAGGCAGAGCCGGGGTATGACAATCCTCTGTCATTCCTCAATGCGGCGACAGATGCGTTATTGGTGACACAGAATTTCTGCACGTTGGCCGAGGAGGCCGGACTTGGCATCTGCTACCTGGGTACGACCATCTATAACCCGGATCAGATAGTGGACGTGCTGCACTTGCCCGAACTGGTCATGCCGGTAGCCACCATTACGGTGGGGTATCCGGATGAGTGTCCGCAGCAGCCCGATCGCCTGCCGCTCAGAGGGCTGGTACATGCAGAGACTTATCATGACTATACGGCAGCGATGATTGACGATATTTATGCCTACAAGGAGTCGTTACCCGAAAACAAGGAGTTTGTGGCGGTGAACCATACGGCCACGCTGGCACAGATATTTACAAACATACGTTACCGTAAGGCCGACAATGAGGCAATGTCTGAGGTGTTGAAGGCCACCTTGAAAAGGCAAGGGTTTAGGAAGTGATTGCTGGTTGGTCGTTCCGGCGACCGGAACAGGAGAGGGCAGGTGTCCGTTTCTGTCCGGCACCCGGAATGACAATCAGGAATATGTTTCCCAATTGTCACAATGACGACAAGAAAAATGTAGGGGCAAGGTCAGGCGTTGAGGCTGGCCTCTATTTCGCTGATTTCCTGCTTGAAGGCTTTGTCCACTTCCACCTGGTCCTTGATGATCTTGCAGGCGTGCAATACAGTGGCATGATCCTTGTTGCCTATCATTTGTCCGATTTTGGAGGACGAGGTCTCCGTGTGTTTTTTGGCGAGGTACATGGCCACCTGCCGCACCTGTACCACTTCGCGTTTGCGGGTTTTGGTGTGGATGGTCGAGGTGTCTACCTGGTAATGCTGACAAACCTTTTCGATGATGTCGTTGACGGTCAGTGTCTTCGCTTCCACACACTTCACAGCCTTGCTGACAATGCGATGGGTCAGGTCCATGTCGATTTCGCGTTTGAACAGGATGGATTGCGCCAACAGGGAGTTGACGATGCCTTCCAGCTCACGGACACTTTCGTTGACGTTTTCGGCGATGTAGCAGATGACCGGTTCTGGAATGGAAAGTCCGTCCTGGCGTATCTTGTTGCGCAGGATGTTCTTGCGCAGTTCCACGTCCGGTTTCTCCAGCTCAGCCACCAGCCCCCATTTGAAGCGGGTAAGCAGTCGTTCCTCCATCCCTTGCAGCATGATGGGAGCACGGTCGGAAGTGAGGATGAGCTGTTTTCCGTTCTGGTGCAGGTGGTTGAAGATGTGGAAGAAAGTGTTCTGGGTCTTCGTCACACCGGCAAATTCCTGGATGTCATCGATTATCAGCACATCAATGGTCTGGTAGAAACTGATGAAGTCATTGAAGTGGTTGGTGCGTACCGAGTCGGTGTACTGCACCTGGAACAGATGCGCGGACACATACAGCACACGCTTTTCGGGATAGAGCTCCTTGATGCGGGTGCCGATGGCATTGATGAGGTGTGTCTTGCCCACCCCCGACGGACCGTACAGGAAGAAGGGGTTGAACGTGCGTGCCGGATTCTTGGCAACGGTTTCGGCCACGGCTCTTGAAAACTCGTTGCTCGACCCTTTGATGAAGTTCTCGAAGTTATAGTTGGGGTTCAGGTGCGGGTCCAAGTCCTGCGGAGCCAGTGCCTGAACCGGATTAGGAGTTTTGTTGGCGCCCACAATCGGTTTAGGAGTCACCGCCGGTGAGCGTTTGGTTCCTTCAATGTTGACAGATATGTGGTTGGTCTTGTCGGTCAGGATAGAGTACATCAACTCCGTACCTTCCCCTATCTCCTTATAGATGGCGGTACGGAGGATGCCCACATACTGTTCTTCCAGATATTCATAGAAGAACGGACTGGGCACACCTATCGTCAAACCTTTGTCCTCATAGCTGAGCGGGACAATGGGTTCGAACCATGTTTTGAAGGCTGTCGCATTCACGTTGTCCTTGATGAACGCAAGGCAACGATTCCATAATGCAATAGCCTGATTGTTCTCAATCATATTTCTTCAAAATTTATAAAGCAAAACTTCTACGTTGCAAATTTCGGAATCTATTTCTAAAAAAACAAATCCTTTTTGCGCCGTTTTTTCTTTTTCTTTTGTAGGGTTCTGATTCTCAAACGGTTTTTTCCGGCTTCTTTCCGGGTGTTGGCCACGCTTGGGCTTTGCTTTTTAAGTGTGTATCTATCAGCTTTTTAAACTCTTTCCTTTTCGCATTGCCGACGGTGTAGACCGGCCGTTACATCTTTGACGCACAAATAGTTGCATCGTTTGAAACAATGTCTGGCCGCTGGTTGTTTATTTAGATATATTCTATATAACAACCTTCGGCGGATCATTGCTTCTTGTCCTTACGTCCGAACAGCGAGAAGTGGACATAGCGTTTCGGGTGCTCTTGCAGGTCTTTCAGCAGGCTGGCGGCATTGGCGGCCGTCGCGTTCAGATTTTCATAGAAAGCGGGGTCGTTCATGAGCAGTCCCATAGTATTGTCCCGGCGGTTGAGTTTTTCCGTCAGCAGCTGCACATTCTGAAGCGTAGAGTCCACCTTGCTGAAGGTGGCGGCATAGTCCACCCCTTTCAGGTTGTCGGTCATACTCCTTAGGTTGTCGGTGATGGCGGTGGCGTTGTCCATCAGTTTGGGCAGGTCGTTGCTCATCACCCGGTTCAGTTGCCGGCTGGAGGCATGGAGCGAGGCGGTCAGCTGTTCGGCATTCCGCAGTGTGCCGGCCAGGGCAGGGTCCGACAACAGCCGGTGGAGCGATGTCATGACCGAATCCACTTTCGGCAGGATTTGGTTCAGCTTGGGCAGCAGCTCCTTTTCGGCCGCTCCCATGATGCCTTCGTTGGAGATACCGATCAGCGTATCGCCTTCGTTGCAATAGGTGGGACTGTCCAGGTTCAGCAGCAGGTTCATCTTGACGGTACCCAGCATCTCGGTCATGATTTCCGCCTTGCTGCCGGTAGGTATTTTCATGTTCTGGTCCATCTCGATGCCTACGGTGACATGTCCCGGACGTTGGTAGTTGTATTCGATTTCCTGCACGATGCCGACCTTCAGTCCGTTGGCGAATACGGGGCTGGACTGGGCCAGTCCGTTGATGTTGGTGAAGTCCACATAATAGAACCGTTCCGATTGGAACAGGTTGATACCTTTCAGATAGTTGATGCCGAAAAACAGCAATAACAGGGCGGCAATGCCTGCCAGGCCTATTTTCATTTCTTTTCTCATATCCTTTGTTATTTTTTGTTTCGTTTGAATTCGCGTATGGCTTGGTTGATGTTCATCTTCTCGCCGTTCTTGAACGCAATGATGAAGGCATCTTTAAATTTGGCGTCCACTTTGGTCCGTTTCAGCCGTAATACCTTATTATAATCGGTGTCTTCGCCAAAGACGTATTTATAGATGCCGTTTTCCTGGTAGTAGTCTACGGGGGCCAGTCCTTTGAACCGTCGGCTTTGCTTGGGCAGTTTGTGGTCAGCAGTCAGTATCTGTATCATGAAGACCGGTTTCCCGCCCGTGCCCGGAGGTGCTGCGGCACCGATGGTGTCCGGCCGCCTGTCTTCTTCCTCCCCGGCAGAGGGTGCTGCAGGCGGTTCGGGTGCCGGTTCGCTGACGGCAACCACCGGTGGGGCAGGCTCTCCTTCCGTTTCGGCGGCGCTCGGGCGTAGCTGTCGGTATTTCAGGAATGCCTGATAGATGCTCTTGGCCATGGTGGCACTTCCCTGTTCCGACAGCAGGAAGGCCTCCTCGCGCGGGTTGGTGATGTATCCCAGCTCAACCAGGACGCTGGGCATGGAGGTCTCTCGCAGCACGAGGAAACCAGCTTGGTGCACCCCTTTGTCCACACGGTTGGCGTGGGTGCGGAACTGCTGTTGTATCAGTTTGGCGAGGTTCACGCTCTGGGCCATGTTCTTGTCCTGCATGAATTCAAAAATGATGTAGCTTTCCGATGAGTTGGGATTGAAGCCGGAATACTGCTGCTTGTAGTCATCCTCAATCAGAATGACGGAGTTTTCTTTTTTCGCCACTTCCAGGTTGTCCTGTGTGCGGTGCAGCCCCAGCGTGTAGGTTTCTGCTCCGTTGATTTGCGCCTTGCGCGAGGCCAGTGAGTTCGTGTGGATGGAAATGAAAAGGTCGGCCTTCTGGCCGTTGGCGATTTCGGCGCGCCGGTGCAGCGGGACGAACACATCCTTGCTGCGGGTATAGACCACCCGTGTGTCGGCACAGTTGGCCTGTATGAGCCGGCCCAGCTTTAAGGCCACACTCAGGTTGATGGTCTTTTCTTTCCCTTTCCGCCCGATGGCTCCGGGGTCATGCCCCCCATGCCCTGCATCGATGACGACGACAAAGGGCTTCTTGGCTGCCGCCAGCGGAGCTTGTCCACTGATAATGGCCACGAGCAGCGCCAGCAAAAGACGTAATATGTGAGCGGTAGGTTTTTTCATTTTGGAGGCAAAGTTAATGGTTTTTTGTGTAAATCTCCATTTCTTTTTATCGTTTTTAGTACATTTGCCGCGATTGTTTTTGAGGAGAAGAAAACTATGTTGCAATTTATCAAGAACTGGACATTGCCTTTGGCCATGCTGGCCGGGGTGGTGGCCTATTTTGTGTATGCGGAGGTGGCATGGATCAATCCGTTGAAGCCTGCCGTGCGTGTAGTGGTTTCCTGGCTGACGCCGTTTCTTATCTTTGCCCAGCTGCTGCTGACTTTCTGTAAGGTGGAGGTGCGCGAGTTGTCTCCGCGCCGATGGAGCCTGTGGTTGCTCCTGATACAGCTGCTGTCGTTTCTGCTGTTGGCGGTTGTCCTGGTGTTCTGTCCGGTCAGTGTCGGCCTGCGGGTCATGCTGCAAGGCATGATGGTCTGCCTCATTTGCCCGACGGCCACCGCCGCCGCTGTCATTACGGGCAAGCTGGGCGGGAGTGCGGCTTCGCTCACCACCTACACGCTGCTGTCCAATCTGCTGGCGGCGGTGATGGTTCCGCTGGTCTTCCCGTTGGTAGAGCCTTCTTCCTTCTGCTTTATGGAAGCCTTTTGGCGTATTCTCAGCAAGGTGTTCCCCTTGCTGCTGTGCCCGTTCGTTTTTGCGGTGCTGTTACGGCATTACTTGCCGCCGGTCCACCGCTTCCTGGTGGGACTGAAAGACCTGGCCTTTTATCTGTGGGCCGTGGCCTTGACCATTGTCATGGCGCAGACCACCCAATCCATGCTGACCGGTGACACTTCGGCCGCCCAGGAACTGCTCATCGCTTCGGGTGCGTTGCTGGCCTGCTGCCTGCAGTTCTATTACGGAAAAAAAATCGGGACGCGCTATCATGACCGTATCAGTGCCGGACAGGCGTTGGGACAAAAAAATACGGTGCTTGCCATTTGGATGGCCTGCACTTACTTGAATCCGGTCTCTTCCATTGCTCCGGGCAGCTATGTGGTATGGCAGAACATCATCAACAGCTATCAGTTGTGGAAGAAACGTCATCTGGAGGGTGTACATTGATAACGGGCGTGGTCTGTCAGTACCTGTCGCGGTACCTGTCAGCTTCTACTGGAGTTGATAGGAACATCCACTCCAGTACCAGTAAGCAAAAACTCCAGTTTGCATGATATGGTACTGCGAAGGGTACTGAACAGCCTGTCGGCAGATGGTTGTATGTCCCGCTGCATCCATAAGTGCATCTCCGGTAGGGGGATGCCGGCTGTCGTCATGGATGACTGTTCGTCACGGCTTACCCGGTTCGTCCATGAATCGGGTATAACGACAACTAAGACAATATAAATCGTGGATTATATCAGCAATAACCAAGGTGGTTGGTGAATGCGGATGAATCAATTCGGCACTGCCTATTCCTGTTCTTCCCTTGTCAGTTCCCTACCTGCCGGTGTTTCTGATTTCTAAAGTGATTTCCATGTACGGCCGCTTGCCTTCTATATAGTCGGCATAGAGCTGTGTTTCGCTTCTGCCTTTCAGTACGTGGCATTTGCCGCACAGCTCACAGTTGTGCAGGCATTTCCATTCATTCAGAACGTAGTTCAAACGTTCTTCTCTTGTTGATGATTCAATAGAAGGTGCTGTCATTGATCTCACATGAATTTTGAACCCAACCAATGGGCAAAGCGCAGATTTGCTATCATCAATACGATACCCATTGCTCCCCATAGGGTAAGTTCCATTGCGCTCATGGCATACCAGATGCTTTCTACCCCCAAAAAGGAATAAGGCAGAAGGAGAATGGTACTCACCAGTCCGGGCACATATCCTCTGAAGCAGACAGCTTGTACGATATGCACCAGCAAATGGACAGAGAATGCCAGAAACAAGGCGGACCATAGCTGCATGGCGTACGTCCCGTCAATCAGCACATAGCATGTTGCAGCCAGCAGCACCATCAGTTCTTCGAGTGCGGCTATGGCAAAGTCCTTCGTGCCAAGAGCCGAGTGGTGTTCTATCATCGGCCTCATTCGTGGAAACCTGACTACAAGGCTTTCTTTGTGTGCCAGCATCCAACGATGTTGCACAAACGTTTCCTCTGCATCATGGATGATGAATGCAAGCGGAAAAG
Source organism: uncultured Bacteroides sp. (assembly GCA_945833835.1). Taxonomy (GTDB): domain Bacteria; phylum Bacteroidota; class Bacteroidia; order Bacteroidales; family Bacteroidaceae; genus Phocaeicola. The sequence continues at coordinate 1,308 of CAMAFR010000039.1, read as the reverse complement.
GAAGAACAAGATATAATACAGACAGTGCACTCATCGGTCATAGCTTATGTTCAGAATCCGGATGGCCTTTCCGCTTCCATGGTTGATACACAGATACCACGCTATTGCACAGATAAGGTGTATCACCTTCAGTGCCTTCCTCCCTTTTGCTGATAGTTTCATTGTCTTTGGCATTGTTGATGATGTAATTCACTTTGCCGTATTTGCCGATTACCTCTTCGGCAAAGGCTTCCAATACCTCCTTCCTGGAGATGTCCCCAACGAAGTGGTCGCCCTCGCGCACGTCAATGACCGCAACAGAAGCCCCTCTCTTGCGGAACTCCTCAGTGATACATTGGCCAATGCCATGCGCACCCCCTGTCACGACTGCTACCTTATCCTTATATTCCATTACGCACACTATTTATACCTTTAATCAGCGAACACTCATGCTATGTCTTTTGCCCTTATGTTCTCTGTTCTACTGGTTAACGATACAAAAGTAATAAAAATAGGTAGAACGGCGAAGGTTTAAGTGGCGTTCATGGAACATTTCCCTCTTTGGGCAATGCCTTTGAATACCTTATGGATATGTATCCTCTGGTTCCTGCATACCCTAAGAGGAGTGCTGTCCACGAAACTTATGCCTGTACACTTTCCGAGCAACACCTTCTTGATGAACAGAGCCAAAGGTATGGCAACCTCTTTCTCAAGCTCCACGAAACGATTGTAGGAAATGACATTGGGAAATAGATGACGCAGATGTCTGCCAACCTTTTCCTGATAGAAATGTTTCAGGCAACGGTATCCGGAATCATGAAACAGTATCATGATTAGCATGACCTCAGCCTTTTATAGGATTGAATCACGGTGGTAACGCCGTTTTTTAGCTGATTTCAGTGTGAATTTTTCCATCATGGAATCAAAAAACTTGCAGAAATCATCTGCCATACAAAATAATTCTGTAACTTTGTCCTCGGTGATCATAGCGATTATTGTTTGTAACCATTTGTAATTGAGCACTATAAAGGTACAACAATTTTCGCTAATCACCATTTTTTCATGCAGTTAAAATTCGTCGAACTCACGTTAGATTATATCTCCTCTACTGGCGACAAGCCCATGGGCATCAATTGGAGAATGCAGCAACCCATTCTCTCGCAATTCATTAAGGTTGGATAAAGGAAATGAAGTACAGGTTCAATCCGAGTTATACAAGTTTCTGATGTTAACTCAAGTTTCGGATTTAGTTTTCAGGCCGTCTGAGCGATTATTTGCATGGCCTTGAGTCTGCGGTTGTCCCGTATAATTTGCTCCATCAATTCGTTC
>CAMAFR010000038.1 GCA_945833835.1 uncultured Bacteroides sp. | reverse complement strand
TCAAGCTCAAACATTTGTATCCTATTGTCACTTTTTAGACTTTACAGACTACTACGTGTAGTCTTAATCCTTATTCTAATGGAAGATACTCTATGAGAGAGAAAGATTCATGAAAGAAGCTCTTAAGCTTGATAGGTCTTAATCCTTATTCTAATGGAAGATACTCTATGAGACGGTTGGCAGAAACTTCTTGGCAAGAAGCTCAAGATTAGTCTTAATCCTTATTCTAATGGAAGATACTCTATGAGAGCTTATGACCTTCTCGACTCATATTATGGGAAGGTCTGTCTTAATCCTTATTCTAATGGAAGATACTCTATGAGTCTCTCAGGAAGTGTGGGAACACGCTAACACTCTTATCGTCTTAATCCTTATTCTAATGGAAGATACTCTATGAGAGGTTTACAAGCATGATGATGGTACAATCGTGTTCGAGTCTTAATCCTTATTCTAATGGAAGATACTCTATGAGACAGATTAACATCATTGAGGCCTACAAAATCGTATCTGTCTTAATCCTTATTCTAATGGAAGATACTCTATGAGAGCTGTTATATATAAGACATTTGTATTCAATGGTATAACATTTCAGTTTACTACGGTAACTGCATTATTAATGCAAAAAAGCCCCTTCTTTTTTGCAGGTGCAAAGGTAACAATAAATCATAGATCGAATGGATAAATTATCCTAAAAAAACAGAGTATTTTTAGATCTTGTTATCACATCTATATCGAGATTCTTTCCGATAATCTTCATGGAATTGAGCAAGTCCGTTGAAATAGGAGTAATCAGAATACTGTCGTGATTCTCATAACAGGATTGTACTTCTACTAAATCATCTTTAATTTGCTGATAAGTTTCCGGACTGAGGTTAGCCAAAAAAATGGAGCGTTGGATCCGAAAACAGCCACGCTTTATCAAGTATTTGGATACCTGATGACGCACTTTGTTGCTCTCAATGTCATACATCACGAAGAATAACATATTGGTGGTGTCTTTTTCTTTTTGTTTGACTATTCCTATCAACTTTTCCACTCTCTCTTCAAGACTGGCCAAATGGGACAAATCGGGTGTCTCAGAACGAATGCCAGAAGAGGGGTCAATGCCTGCCCTCTTGAGCTTGGCCATTATTTGGGGAAAGGTGAGCGGTTCTCGTTTCATCTTTTACAGTTTCTGAATGAATCCGGTAATCAGGTCACTCACCAACTGGTTGAGCTCGGCCGATGTGCCGCAACGGGGTGACTGCACGACAGTAAACCCTCTTTTACCATAGAACAGGTTGATTTCTGCCTGTTTAAGCCCTAAGCGGCACTTAATCTTTTTGGCATACTGGATGTTGTGGATGGCCTGCACCTCAATGCCTGTCTGCTCAATATGATGTTTGAGATCGTTGATAATGGTGTCCAGTTCGTTGGGGACGAACGGTTCCTCTTTTTGGGGCTTTTTCGCTTTGGGGTTGAGCAGGCTCCGGATGTGTTCCATGGTCTGCACATCGGGGTCCGTTTCAGCGTTGTCCTTGGGATGGCTGTGTGAGGATGGGCTGTGTTCTTCTTTCTCCAGTTCTTTTTTCAGCTGCAACAGTCCCGAGGTGTCTTCTTGATTGAGGTAATCGGCCATACGTACCGTCTCTGCCTCCGGACGATAATGTGCATGAGGATCCATGCTGATGAAACAAGCACGACTGACATCGGACGTACGATAGTCCAGCACTTGCTCCAGACAGTATTGACTGGAGAATTGCTTGGCAAACAGCTTGTAGAACAGGGAATAGACGGTGGGGTCGTAGCACTTTTCGTGGAGCCGGAAAAGTATCTTCAGCCCGTCTTCGCCGGGTGACTTGAAAAGCAGCACGATGCGTGTGTCTTGTGCCAGCGTGGCCGAAAGTTGTTCGATGTCAGTCCCTTTCATCGAAAGGTGGTCTACATCAATCATGAAATATTCGGTATAGGCGAAGTTCTGGGTCTTTCGATACGGTGGGTTGAAGATGCCACAGACAAAGTAGGGGAGTTGTCGCTTTAAAAGCCCATACTGCTTGTTGTCAATATCCCGTATGACGCGCAGTTGGCGGATGCGGGATTCGACTTCCGGTTTCGGATGACGCAGGCTGTGGTAGAGGTAGTCGACGGTGGCCTTTTGCAGGGGCTCTGCGTTGTTGAGCAAGTTTTTTCCGACAGAAATCATAGGCTATTCGAATTTTTTAAACTTCTGTGCAAGTGATTGTGCGTAAAGCTGAATCTGCGTCAGCCGTGAACGGGAAACGCCTTTGGTGGTGATGACCTCTTCCATATAGTCATTGAGCGACTGGATGAGCACCCGCCTGCCGAGGGCTTCCAACCAATAGGAGCCGTCTTCCTTCACCGAATACAGCTCTTCGGTAATGGCGTGTTGGGCGGCCAGCTTATAGACTACATAATCTACCCAAATGCGGTAAAGCTCAATGACGTCGTAGATCAGGACAGGACGATTGTAATCGTCGCGGTGGAGGATGCCGATGTAGGGGTCAATCCCCGCCTTGATCAACGCTCCCTCAATGCGGCTGTATAAAATGCCGTAGCCATAATTCAGAAAGGCATTGACGGCATCGGTGGCTGGGTGTTGGCTGCGGGATTCGAAACGGTACTCCTCGGGGATGAAGAGATTCAGAGTGTCAAAATATATTTTTGACGCAATACCTTCCCAACCGCGTAATCTGGCTGCCACGTCGGACACAATGTCTCCGTCAATGGCCGCTATTTTTTGGCGGTAGTCCTCCAAGCGGGAGATGTTCTTGGCGCGTGTCTGCTCTAATGAGGGGGTCTGTGTATGCATCATGAGCAGCAGGGCTTGCTGGTTCTCTATTTTCTGCCGGATGACTTCCTTGATCCAGACCAGCGCTTCTTTGGAGAAGGAAAAGTTCAGCTGGCCTTTACGGATAGTGGAGATAGATCCGTAGCGCGGACTCCACACACGTCCTACAGGGTTGCCTGTCTTGTCCATAAAGACGATTTCTATCTCATGTTCTATGGCCAATAACACGGCATCGCTGGTTATCTGGGCTCCACGGCTGATTTGTATGGAGCGGATGCCGATGGCTGGCAGGCGTTGTCTGCCGTCTTTGTACGTGATGAGAAAACCATCATTCTCCCGGCTGAGGGAGGTGCCGAATGTGTTGAGTATAAGTTCCATAATCTTTCATTTTACTCGTAGCGTCTGAAACGCTCGAACTGAAAACTGACCAGTTTCTTGTTGTCACTCATGGTGGTGGTGATGCGTCGGGTAGTAGAGGCTATGCAGATATAGCCTGCGGCCTGCAGCTTCTTGACCAAGGCAAAGGTGAAGTTGAACTCTCCCATGAGATGGACTACGGTGGATGGGGGGCTACCGAGGGCTTTTATCTGCTCAAAATAGCGATGGGCCAATGTGTCTATTTCCTGTTCGTTGGCTTTGGCATCAATGGCGGGAAACGGTATCTCCCTAACTTCACCGAAAGGCAGGGCAGCCTGTTTCTGAAGGGGGCTCCAGGTTGCATAGGGATGGTTGGACAGGTTGATCAGCATGGCTCTTCGGGGAAAAACAGGGTACGTATCTTGTCTAACCTTATCGCTAACTCGTGGCATATAGAGGCTGTGGTGGCCGGATTCTTCCGGATGCCGGCATGGTTGTAGTCGTTGCGCAGCGTGGTGGTGGCCAAATAGGTGGAAGACAGCTGTTGCAGCAGCTCTACTTGGAGCAGCTGCCGGATGGCTGCCACCTCCTCCGGGCTCTCTACCTTCCACTGGGCTTCGGGAAGCTGCCGGCTGTGGATGGTCAAAGCCCTGCTCACCAAGCTACGCTGTGAGGCAGACTGGTAGTCTAACGATGCTTCCTGGCAGACGTGGCTGACTATGTTTTCGTGAAGAATGGTCAGCGACTGCTGATACATCTGATGGTCAAAACACCACAGGGCGGATTGGTACCCATTCAGGATGTCGGCCGAAGGGGTGAACCGGTGAAACGATGTCTCGATTTTCTGCAGAATGGGGGCCATGGGCTGAATCACGACTTGGTCCAACTGTTGGGAAAACCTTCGGAGTCTGGCAAACGGTCCGCCTTGGGTCAGCTCGATGGCCCTACAGCCTTTCATGGCCTGCGTGATGTCTGAAACGGCATTTACATAACCGCGCAAGATGGTCAGTGAGGGAGTGGCCTTGCGCACCTCGGGGTCTTTGAGCATCGGGGTGAGCGATCGTCTGCACAGGTCGTGCAGGGTCTGTGCGTCCCCATTGCGTAAAAGGTTGGCCGCCGCATACGTCCATTCTTGTAACTGGACCAGCGGCAACAGGTCGATGAGGCTGGCTACGTTGGTCGCCACATCCCGGGACTCGTAGTTGCCATACGACAGATGCTTCACGGTAATGTTTTTCAGAAACCGGCCGTAATTGCTCAAGACCAAGACCAGCATGGGTAGATAGCGGAAGCTGTGGGTCAGGTCGATGTAGAGCTCGTCGTCATTGCGGAGCGCCTCGAAAAGAATCTTGAATATCTGCCACATCTCTTCGGTATTCTTCCCGTCGGGGATGGACAGGGGCTCTATCCGGCAGGGCAGCTGCCTTTGTTCGAGGAGTTGCCGGAGCCCGGTATAGGATTCTTCCTTCTGGCTTCTGGGATTGAAGCGCCGGGAGATGTCTGTGGACCAATTGTTGCTGACGGCACCCTCCGTCAGCAACATCAGGAGGGTGTCTTTGTTCTGCCATTGCCCTACTTGCAGATATTCTAAGGTGGCTTCCTGGATGAAACGGGTCTCGGACGAGGTGAATGCCCCGGTAGCGTACTTGCAGGGCTGGTAGAAGCCGGTGCCCAACACGGAGATAAATACTTTGCGACTCATGGTTACTTTTTATTGATGGAGAATAGTTCTTGTTCGAGCATCAGGAAGAGCATCTGATCGGGGGCTGTATATTGGCAGTCCTTGATGCTGAACGCCATGATGCCACTGTCCTTGCACTTTTCGGCAGCGGTGTCTTTCATCTTGTCCAACGTGACGAACAGGGCCTTCGAGCCCATGCCTCCGTAGTTCTTGACCGCCGTGCGGAATTTGTCAATATCGGTGATGTCTGAAATCTGTGTCTTGCATTCCACGAAAAGGAGCTTGTTGCCGGTGTTGACGATGATGTCGATTTCATTCTTGGGATTCTGCCGGTCGGCGTACGGGAAGCGGACGTTCATCAGAATCTCCTGCGAACGGGGCCATTGGGAGAGGAGGTGGGCCACCGAATATTCAAACCATCCGTAGTTGAAAAAGAGGGCGTGGATATGTGGGGCATGAAAGGTGGCCTTCTGTTCCACGCCCCGTTTGTTGGACAGGCGTACCCGGAGCGTGTGTCGCTCTTGGTTCCATTGCACTTGGTTCGGCCCGACGGACAGATCGCCCTCTTTCCGGGTGAGTTGGGCCTTTTGCTGGTCATTGGGGCAGCTCAACGCCCGGAAACCATCGTACGAGAACTCCCGAAGCTGTCGGATCCGGGCAATGCAGGCTTGGTCTTGTTCGTCGTATGCGGTGAACGGGACACTTTGGGGCGACTTCACTCCGTTAAGCCGAAAGACCATGTTGATATCAATCCGTACGTCCGAAAGGTGGGTGCTCTGCGTGCAGAGGTCGTAAATCTGGTTGTTCTGGTCGACGTAGACAAGCCTGACGTTGGGCAGGAAACGGAAATATTCGTAGAACGCGATGGACCACACTTTGGTGCCTCCCGTCAGATTGATGGAGTAATGGTCTTCTTCATCAATGTGGCTTCTTAACGACTGGACCTGCTCATACACTTGCAGTACGTTGACGGGGTCCAAGGCCATCAGGGTGGTAGGAATGCCGATTTGCGCTTGAAGCAACAGGGCTTCTTTTTTTGTTGTGGACGAGTGCACCAGGATGCATCCGTCCGGTTTAAGATCGGCAATCCCCAAATAAGCGGGATACACCTGCGATCCTATCAAGGAGATGTGGATATGTTTCATGCTGGTTGGAGGGGTTAGAGGGAGAGTTGGACAAAACCGAGCAACTTGCCGTCGGCATCTGTGCGTCGGGATTTCGGAAAGTCATATTCGCTGTACTTTCTTTCATTGTTGGGACGTGCTAGGTTGACGATGCCGGGTGCGAAACAGTCGAGATGTTCGCCCCATGCTCCGGTGATGAACCTCCATCCCGAGGTGTGGCCCAAGCGGAGTACGCAGCTGTCCGGCTTGCATTGCCGGGCAACGTCCAACAGGGTTCGCATTTTTTCGATGTATTTATCCGCTCCTGTCTTTTCGTGGCTAACCTGCTGCCAGAACTGTATTTCTTCCGCTATCAGTTGCATGGTATGGGCGTTGATGAGCTGGAACAGTCCCTGTAGAGTTTGTATCTCTTCCGGCAGGTTGCCGAGGTTTTGCATGGCATATCGGGCCCGACGGTAGGCGGAGGTGTCTATCTTGAGGGAACCGGACGCCATTTTTTCTTTCGCTATGGCCTCGACCAGCTGCGGCTTCCGGTTGTTGGAATCGGGTTGCAGCGATGTGCTTTTCTGGATGTTCAGCGACATGATGAGCCGCAGCACTATCTCGCAGTTGCGCTCGAAATGGGCGTCGCCTACCTGGATGAACCGGAAAATGTTTGCTGTCGGGTCTTTGCCGAACAGACGGCTTTCCATGTCGGCGGCCAGGCCTTTCAGCCTCCATCCATCGACCGAGGCCGGCAGGTGGCGTTTGGCAAGGGTGGCGGTAATGGCCGTGCGGATGGCACCTTTCAGCGAACTGCCCGGAATGTACGGAATCCCCATGCCGGTGTGCATGCACTCCTTCAGCGTATCGGATGGCTTGACTGCATCGGCGAATGAATAATCCATCCGCTTCAGGTAGTCGCCGGTGGCACATTGAGGGGCATAGCGTTGCACCAACGTCGCGGTACTGTCGTTGCGCTCGATGCTCAGTACCCAATCGTTGAGATGCTCCACACCAATCAGCTCCAGAATCTTGCGTTCGTCAATGATGCCAAGGTAGTGTTGCCCTTTGTGCTGGAAGGGAACAAACTCCGAGTTGTATTGCAGGAAGTTGCCGGAACCGATATGGACGGGAGTAAGGGTGGTGATTTTTATCTGGCTCATACTGGATATTGTTTGATGGGTAGGGTAAAGGCTCGTCCGCTCCGGTAGACAGGGTGCATGGCGGATTGGTCCCATTTCGGCTGCATGTCGGCGACCGTGCCTGTCAGGGGTGAAAGAGTGGGGAATACGGAACCTTCAGTAAACATATAGACCGATTTTTTCCACAGGTGGCGCACGGAGTGCACCGAGCTGCCTGCCATGTAGCCTCCGCGCAGGATCAGGTTGTAGCGGGAACTGCCGAGGTCAAGGCTGGCCAGCTCGCCGGGAGTGGGCAGGTAGAGCGAGAGCAGGGCCGTGGCGTTGGCATCACGTACTTCTGGCAGTCCAATCGTGTCGGTCTCGACGGTGAAATGTCCGCCGCCAATGTTCTTGTCGGTCCCTAAGCCCGCCTCACCCAATGCGCGGAAGAGGCGGCAGATTTCGTCGAACAAAGCCCCTTGTGCATCCGTCATGCAGTAGAGGCCGGCTGCCGCCTGGAAGAATCTCCATTCGAAAAAGAAGGGCTGGGGGTCGGTCTGATGGTCACGGGGCACCCCTACCCGCTGATGTACTTGGTTGACGAACGGCTCGACAAACGAGGGGTCATGCTGGTTGCCAGTGGGCAGGAGATAGGCTCCGTGCATCCACGACTCCTGTACATGCATAACGGCGGATTGGACGTATTCTGACCATAGGCCGGACGCAATGTACTTGATTCTCTTGAGCTGTTTGCGCAGTTTCTCGGTTTCGATGCCTGTGGTGGCCATGCGGCCGGCCAACCGGGGCAGATAGTAGGTGGTGCCTACGAACGGGAAGGCGGAGCTGAGGCTGAACGCGGAGAGAAACCGGGCAATCTCGTCGGCACCGGCACCTTGCTCAGCCTTGATGGCGGCTATGGCCGCAGAGAGCGTGTCGCTATGCAGTTCGGAAGCAGAGAAGTCGTAGTTCTCCTTCCCCGCACCGATGTGGAGGGGGGAAAGGAACTTAAGCCTGATGACGTTGTACGTTTTCATAGGCGGATGGCTTTTAGTACGTACGTTCTTCGCCGTCGGGCCGGTCTAATCGGATGGCAACTTGTCCGTAGCCGCGGGAACCGTTGCCTCCCAGATAATCGTCTTCCAGCAGGTGGATGGCCTGGTGCAGGGTCTGTCTCAGCTGTTGCTCATCCTCTCCTTCAAAGATGTTGAGCACCATGTTGAGGCGGAAACTGGCACCGGCAGGCACGCGCTCGAAGGTGCGGGGCTGGGCTTTGGCTGTAATACGGTCGATACTGACTTCGGTCTTGCTCTCGGTATAAAGTAGGTCTGTGTGGCTGAAGTCGGTACCGTCATCCGTAATCAGCTCGGCATCGCGCACAATGAGGCGGGAAGCATGGCCGTCGGCCACTTCGGCTGCCACGCCAAACAACGCACCCGCTTTGTGGCGGACGTTGCTGGTGGGTTTGCCGCCACTTGTCTCGCCGTTGGCCCATTCTACCAAGGCACGCATTTTCCCTTTCAGGGAGCTGCCGGGGATGTACGGCAGATTGTTGATAGGGTTGCGTACTACGAACTTGTCAGGACCACCGATGTTGAGGTTGGCATTGGTCCCACCGATGTGTAACCCGGTCTTCAGCACGATGGTGCCGGTATAAATCACTTTCTTTAATAATCTTGTTGCCATAATTCTGTACAGTTTTTTTAATCTTTACCACCAAAAGCTTTATGATAGGCTAACATAGCCTCTATAAAATTGCAGAAATTCTCGTAGGTCCGTTTGTCTTTGACATCTGTATAACAACGGTCGAAGATTTTCTTGAACAGCTGGAGACCTACGTTGTTTTTATCACGTCCCAGCGCATAGGCCACCTTGGGCTTCAATAAGTAGAAAGAGGATTTCAGTTTTTCGAAATCTCCTGACTGTATACGCTTGATTTCGCCATAAATGCTGCGTATCTTAGAATTGGTCAGTCCGCCGTCGGCCATGGATTTTCCGACTTTTTCGGCAAATTTCACCAAGTCACAATCGGCTCCTTCGGTAATCCATTTGCTCTGGTAGTCGTTGACGATACTTGTGTCGAAGGCATCACGGTTGCCGTTGTCGTTGTAGCGATTGCTGCCGCTACGGTCTCTGTTGTATAGGTTGTTGTCTCCTATACGTGGTCTTTTGTAATCAGCCATAAGGGTTAGATGATTGAGGTTTTACTTATTTGTCCGGAATTGTATTTCTGCCCACCGTGCCGCGAACGCCCAAAGCTCCAACGCATGATAGGCGGTCTGGATGGGCTTCCCGTTGAGCATGGCTTTGTGGCCACACACTTCGTTGATGCAGTTTTGTATCAGCTCGTTGCAGTTGGCTCCTTTCGCATAGCGGCTCTTCATTCGGCTCAAGTCGTATGTCAGCATCCAGTAGGTCTTGGAGTGTCCGATAATGTGGTTCTGTATCTGGGCTCCGGCGGCATGTTGCAGGATTTTCGACAGGAACGACTTGGGCAGCAGTCCTTGCCCGATGGCGCTGACAAGCGTCTCTTTCAAAGACTCTACAAGGGGAAACTCGGTCTGCCAGTTGAGCGGGGTGCCGAAGAACGAGAGTGAGTTCTTTTCGTAGACGGTTCCCTGCTTTTTGTAAGCGTGGCTCTTGGCGTGCTGTTCCTCTTGCTCACTGTAGGCAGCGGCCTTGATGAGCGGATACTTGCCGGTAACCAGCGCAATGCCTCCCGACAGGGAGAAGTGGGGATTGTGGCAGGTGTACTCCTGGAAGTCGGTCTGTATGCGTTTGGCCAGGGCAATGGTGATGTCCCATCCTCCGACAATGAACAAATCGTCACCACCGCTGTAAATGATGGTCGACTTCTGGGGGGCTGTTTCCTGTTGGATGCGGTTGAGATAGCCGGAGAAGAAGTAGTCTAACGATCGGCTCAATGCCGCATAGCGGGAGAGAGTGGCACGTTCGGCGGCAATGCCTTGCTGGAAGATGCGTCCCAAATTGTCGACATCCATCCGGAGTATGCCCAGGCGGGAGAAGTGGTCGTTGGAGCACATGGTTTCGAAGGTGCAGTCATTGTAGATATTGCCGCCATAGAACTCTAATGCGTAAATATTGTTCAGTCCGGCGATGGTCCGCATGAAATCGCAGTCCAGTCCCCGGCCGTTGAGCGTCGTGACGGTCACTTTATCGGCCGAACTCCTCAGGCGTTCTTTTTCCTTCTGGATGTCGTCAAAATTGAGCAGATAATAGGTGGCGCCTATATCCGCCGGTCGGATGGACGGTTTGTCTTTCCAGTAAGGTATTGCCTCGTCGGCAATGACTAACAGGTCTGATTTTTTCAAGAAATGACCCAACTCTCGTTGCTTTTTCGTCAGCTCCTTCAGGTAGATGGTGTTTCCGTTTTCGTGCTCTACAGTCACCTTCTCTTCCTTGCCGAATGTCTCGCCGGTATAGCTGTCTTTGCGTCCGTCGGCATAGAGAAACGGTGTGAAGAACTCGTCGTAATGCTGGCTGATGAGCGAACAGAACCGGGCCTCCTTGCGTTTTTCACGTTTTTCAAACAGGCTTTTCCATACCTGTTGCAGATTCTCACCAGAGCGGTGCATCAGCGCGTTCTCTGTCACTTCTACGGCATCGATGGCCACATACAGCGAGGTGCCGTGGCTCTTGAACAGTGAGGACTCGATGTAAGAGATGGCACGGGATAGTATCTCTTTGGTCCGTGGAGTGTTGGGAGCCAGCATATAGAAGCTGCCGCCCGAATTGTAGATAAGGTTGGCTTGGAACAGATCTAATTGCTGGAGCAAGTATCTGGCGATGCTGTCTGACAACAATTTGAGGTAGAACGATCGTCCTTTCAGGTTCTTGCTGGCGTGTTGGGACACGATTTGGTAGATGTACCCCTGTATGCCGCTCAGGTCTGCACCGATGAGCAGGAAAGGTGCTGCCGATGACTGCGGACAGGCTTGCCCGAAGTCGTAAAGACAAATGGCTATGGCGGCAGTGGTCTTCAGATGGTCGTAAAGCGACACATCGGGGAAATGGATGGTGCTTGAGGGGATGGTGACTGCATACTTGAACAGCAGATTCAGCAGGGTTTCTGAAAATGCGTGATAGGTGTTGGCTTGTATCAGACGGAAATCGGCCTTGAAGCGTTCCCACAGCGATGCATAATCGGGGACTTCATCTCCAAAATCGGCCTTGGGGAAGAATGCCTTGGAGAGTTCGACCGGCCGGATGGGGAGGTGATAGCATTTGTCTTCCCGCCCTTGCGCTCGGTTGACATATTGTGCGATGGGAATCATCCGTTTCTTCTTGAAACTGTCCCAAGAAGCTTCGTCCTGGTCGTCTTTCAAGGCCTCGTTGTTGTCTCTGTCCATGCCGGAAGAGAGGTGGTCGGCTTTTTTCAGGATGCTGCCCAACGGAGTCTGTTGGTCTATGGGGAGATGATGGCTGGCGGCCAAATTGATCAGGTTGTCCTTTTGGGTCAGGTCGTTGAGGGAGCCTGTGGCCAAATGTTGGAACACCTCGCGGTAGTCTTCGATGAATTGGGCTGTCCACAAGGCATGCTTGTGCGTGTAGAATCCTGATGCAGATCGAGGGAGGAGGATACTTTCCAACCCCCGAACGACAGCCTTGATGTTTTTGGAACTCGTCACACTGCCGGTGTCGGCGCGTTGATAGAACTTGCCGATGTCATGCAGCAGTGCTGCCAAGTAAAGATGTTCGCGTAAACTGCTCATATTTTTTTGGATTGATTTGTTTGACTGAATTGGGTTATGACTCCATAACCGATGCTTGAGTTTTTCCCGATACCAATGGTGTTGGGCAGTGACAGATTGGTCTTGAAGTCGATGTCGAAGGCCATGAGGCTTGTCTCCTTGTTCCTGACAAGATAGGGTACGGAGGGCGTAAGTATCTTGCATTCGATTTGTTGCTCCACCCAAATGCCTGTACCTTTGAGAAAGGAGATGAGATGGGCGGTGAGCAGACGTTCGAGGAGCGTGATGCGCTCCATCTCTGTTTCAAGGTGACGATAGATTTTATAGTTCTCAGAATTGAGGGGTAACCATCGGCGGAGGTGATAGCGAAAAGAGCTATCCCATACTTGGGTAGTGACGCGCTGGGGAATGACTTTCTCCAGGGTCAACGCTAAGGTACGCTCTCCTAAAGTAAGGCTCAGATCTCCCTTCGACAGCAACTGGCCGATAAGGTCAGCTCCTTCATTGATGCAGACAATGGCAGCTTTTTTGTGGATGCGTTTATATTGTATCAAAGGGTAGGTATAGTTGAATCCATCCCCCTTGTGGTTATGGAACAGCATGTCGGCCTGGTTGCCCAATACATGAAGAATGGCACCTCGAAACAGCGGAATTTCGTGGATGGCAAGTTCTTCGTTGAAGTAAATGGTCAATACTCGGGTGTGTTTCATGGCACTAAATTTTATTCTATGTGCTAAGAAAAGAATAATAAATGACAAATGCAAGCAACATAGGTCTGAATTTATTAAAGATAATCAGTAACTATCGGAGATGATGATTGTCCGTTACAAAACTCTGTGTGTCTTGTGCAGTCTTTGTGCACTTTTTGTGGTATGTGGGATTTATTTTGAAAGAGAACTGCTATTTTTGTAGCCGAAACCCAAAACATGAAATGTTCCAACCATCATACTACCCGTTATGCCCATCAATAAGAATGCCATGATCCGATACCAGGCACTGGACAGATGTCTGCGGAATTATCAGAAACGTTTCTATATACAGGATTTGATAGATGCCTGTAATCACGCCCTTGTGGAAGTCACTGGTTGTAAGGGTGCCAAAGGGGCGGAAAGAGTCCAGCGAAGGCAGATTTATAATGATTTGAACTTTAAGGAAGATCCTCTGGGCTTTGGGGTCACTATTGAGCGGAAGAGAGAGGGGAGAAATACCTATTACCGCTATGCGCCCGGGTCCAAGACACTGAAAGACCAGCCTATCAGGCAAGAGGAAATTGATATGCTCCATGACGCATTGGTTTTGCTGAAGCGGTTTGACGGTGTCCCTCAGTTTGAGTGGTTGGCCGATGTCGAATCGGCGCTCTATTCAACAAGTAGGCTGGGGGAAGAAAGTCATTCAGTGGTAAGTTTTCAGCACAATCCGTATCTCCGTGGCATGAAATGGTATAAGATGCTTTTTGATGTGATAGTGAGCAGGAGGGTCATCGAGATGGCCTACCAGCCTTTTGGGAAGGATGTCAGGACGATGCGGGTGTCACCTTATCATCTCAAACAATATAATAACCGGTGGTTTTTGATTGCGAAACAAGATGATTGCCACTTTTTGTCGCATTATGCCATTGACCGGATTATAGATATCCGTGAAACAGCGAATGTATATCAGCCATTGCCGGAGGATTTCGATTTTGATGATTACTTTGCAGATGTGGTGGGAGTGTCCATTACCGATGCACCGGTGGAGGAGATAGAATTGCATGTAACGGAGAAGGCTTTCGGGTATATTGTGACCAAGCCGCTTCACGCATCGCAATGTGCCCATCCAGTATATTTGTCTGACGGACGATGGAGCATCACTCTGAAAGCGCAAGTGAATTATGAACTGCTTTCCCTGTTGCGTTCATTTGGTGATGGCATAGAGGTAATGCGCCCCCTTACGCTGCGTGAGCATATGAAGGACACAATCCGGAAGATGGCCCACCTCTATGAAGATACAGACGATTGAGATAAGGTCACTCCAACGATGGCTATTGATTGATTTTGTTAACCTCTTGGTGCCTTATAAGTTGTAATGGAATCGCTATTCCTTGAAGTTAAAAACTGAAAGTAGTGTGTCACTGCCTGATGACTGGCAGTGACACACTCTTATAAATGTGTGGATGTCTCCAACGATTACTTGCTCAGTGCCAAAGCTACGTTTACAGCGCAAGCTACTGTACATCCTACCATCGGGTTGTTGCCGATGCCGAGGAAGCCCATCATTTCTACGTGAGCGGGTACAGAAGAAGAGCCTGCGAACTGAGCGTCGCTGTGCATACGGCCCATCGTGTCGGTCATACCATAAGAAGCGGGACCGGCAGCCATGTTGTCCGGGTGCAAAGTACGGCCTGTACCACCACCGGAAGCTACTGAGAAGTAGGGCTTGCCTGCCAATACACGTTCTTTCTTGTAAGTACCGGCTACCGGGTGCTGGAAGCGGGTCGGGTTGGTAGAGTTACCTGTGATGGAAACGTCTACATTTTCATGCCACAGGATGGCTACGCCTTCGCGAACATCGTCGGCACCGTAGCAGTTCACTTTTGCACGGGGACCGTCAGAGTAAGCTGTACGCTTCACTTCTTTGAGTTCGCCGGTGTAGTAGTCGAACTGAGTCTGAACATAAGTAAAGCCGTTGATACGAGAGATGATCATGGCGGCGTCCTTGCCCAGACCGTTCAGGATGCAGCGCAACGGGTTCTTGCGCACCTTGTTGGCCATTTCGGCAATCTTGATGGCACCTTCGGCAGCGGCAAATGATTCGTGGCCGGCCAAGAAGGCGAAACACTGAGTCTCTTCGCGGAGCAGACGGGCAGCCAGGTTACCATGACCGATACCTACCTTACGGTCGTCGGCAACAGAACCGGGGATGCAGAATGCCTGCAGACCGATACCGATGGCTTCGGCAGCGTCAGCAGCGTTGGTGCAGCCTTTCTTCAATGCGATGGCGGTACCTACCACGTAAGCCCACTTCGCATTTTCAAAACAAATCATCTGCGTGTCTTCGCAAGTCTTATAGGGATCCAAACCGGCAGCATCGCAGATAGCATTGGCTTCTTCGATATCCTTGATACCGTTTTCGTTCAAAGCGGCAAGGATCTGCTTCATACGACGATCCTGGCTTTCAAATTTCACTTCTCTAATCATATTCTGGGTCCTCCTTATTATTCTTTACGTGGGTCAATAGATTTAACAATTCCCTGTTCCGGTTTCGTACGTCCGTATGTACCGGTTACGCTCTTCAGCGCTTCGTCGGCAGGTACGCCTTTCTTGATGGCATCCATGAATTTGCCCATGTGTACGAATTCGTAGCCGCAGACCTGGTCGTCTTTGTCCAGGAACATCTTGGTGATGTAACCTTCGGTCAGCTGCAAATAGCGGGTACCTTTTACTTTTGTTCCGTACAGCGTACCCATCTGGCTGATGAGGCCCTTGCCCAAGTCTTCGAGACCGGCACCGATGATCAGACCGCCTTCTGAGAAAGCAGACTGTGTACGTCCGTAAACAATCTGAAGGAACAATTCACGCATAGCTGTGTTGATGGCATCGCAAACCAAGTCCGTGTTCAATGCTTCGAGGATAGTCTTGCCCGGGAGGATTTCAGAGGCCATGGCGGCAGAGTGGGTCATACCAGAGCAGCCGATGGTTTCAACCAGACATTCCTCGATAACACCTTCCTTGACGTTCAAGGTCAGCTTGCACGCACCCTGCTGGGGAGCACACCAACCGATACCGTGTGTTAAACCTGAAATGTCCTTGATTTCTTTTGCTTGAATCCACTTTCCTTCTTCAGGAATGGGAGCCGGGCCATGATTAGGTCCTTTGGCGACACAACACATGTGTTCAACTTCGTGTGAATAAGTCATATTCTTTACGTTTTATTGGTAATAAAAAATAAATGTTTCGTCTTGGACGAAAGGGAGCTGAGGTCCCTTATTCCGACCACAAAGTTAATCTTTTTATTTCTTTCTACAACTTATCCTGAGAAACTTTTTAGGCTGCGGAGAAATATTTTCGGCTGTATCCGGTTTTTGGCACCTCAATGTGGCAATTCCTTTTCTTCTTTTTGTATCTTTGCATCCGTCGGCCGGCCCGAAAAGGAAGAGGGGCCGGCGGCGGATATGCTAACCGATGAATGAAAAGAATGGAACAGAAACCGATGACATTGACCGATGCCCTGATTGACCGGGCGGCCGAAGAAGGCATGGACAGCCTTTTGAATGTCTTTATCCACCGATACCTGGAGGTGACGGGCGGAGTGATGAACGCACAGACAATGCCGTTGCTCAATGGCTGGCAACACACGCTGCTGGGCTACCACTTCTTTCGCGAGGAGGTGAACGAGGGTGGCTTCGTGCAGCTGATACAGAACGGCTACGGCCCCTATATCTTTGATAACCCGTTTGCCAAGGCCATGAAGCTGATGGGGGAGAAGGAGTTTGCCGACCTGGTCTATGACGCACGGCGGATCTATCAGGCCCATCGCCAGGAGTTGGAGAAAGACTGTACGGAGGACGAGTTCATGGCGATGTATGAGCAGTATGAGGCGTTCGATGACCTGGAAGAGCGGTTCATGGACATGGAGGAGGAACTCACAGAGCGGTTGGCCGCCTATGTGGAGGCCCACCGGGAGCAGTTCATGGAAGGGATGTAGGCCGACGGAAAAAAGGTGTTGCACGGTGTCTGATTGGCAAAAAGTGTTAAAGCAATGGGCACCGTGTGGTAATAATGCGTATCTTGCGCCGTGTTATCCGGATGGATGACGGATATAGAACGATTTAACGAAATTTTTAGTGATGATGAAACGAATGAATCTGGCTGTGATTTGTACAGCGATGATGGCCCTGTTGGGCTTTACTTCTTGTTTGGACAGTAAGAATGGTACCACGACCGGACAGTGGGTGGGTATCGTGCAGGTGAACAGTGCGTCGGGGTATTATCAGTTCAAGTCGGCCGACGGCAGCACCATTGTACCGTCTAACCAAAGCGACCTGCAAGGAAAGGGGTTGGAAAACTATACATTCGCTTATGTGATGGCCACTTATAATACGGAAGACCTGTCGCAAGGATCCGCTTCGGTGCCGATGCAGATTTCGGGCGTGTCGCCCATCAAGAGCTCTGCCGTGAACAGCGGGACGGGGGACGGAATGGCCGCTTTCTCGAACTCCTCGGTGGCTTTTGTCAGCAACGACGCCAGCAACGGGATGGTGACGTTCTACTCCACGCAGGACATGTTTGTGCCGGTGAGCTATTATTACAAGCCTTATTCGCAGGGAAGTGCCGAGCTGATCGACGAGCTGAACAAGCACAGCTTCGCCCTCTTCTATGACGTGAAGGCGGCATCGGAGGGTGCGCTGACCTTCCACTTGCGCCACCACGTGCAGGACGAGGCCCTCAACAAGGAGCGCACTTCGCGGGGAGCGGAGTATCTGCACTTCAATATTGCCGCTGCCGTACAAGAATACCGGTTGGAAAAGGGAGGACTCCCCCAGACCATCCAGATAGAATATCTCCAAGGCACTACGACCGGCGAGCTGGGCACCGCCCTCTCGGCACAGTTGTCCACACCGGTGAA
Source organism: uncultured Bacteroides sp. (assembly GCA_945833835.1). Lineage (GTDB taxonomy): Bacteria > Bacteroidota > Bacteroidia > Bacteroidales > Bacteroidaceae > Phocaeicola. The sequence continues at coordinate 7,624 of CAMAFR010000038.1, read as the reverse complement.
CTACCAACAGGTGTGCGAGGAGCTGGGCCAGATACAGAAGTGAGGCCCGTACAGGTCACGATAAACCGGGAGGCACAAAGGCATGGGGTGTTGTGGGAGCAGGGTTCCCACCGGTCAAGACCCTGTGGCTTTGTGCCTCTTTTTTCGTAGGAGGAGATGTGCGGATATTCCGGTAAAATCTCTACCTTTGCAACCTACTATAAAAACGAAGACTGTGAACTATAAAATATTGTTTCAAAAGGTAGCTTCCATCCTTGCCGCGCCGGCACGGTCGTGGAGCGTCATTGCCGAGTATGGGCAGGGACGTACGGTGATGAACGAGTATGTGTATCCGCTTATCGGCCTGTGTGGCCTGTGTGAATTTGTCGGTACCTTTATCGGCAAAGAGCTTTCGTCGGTCATGGTGCAGGTGGCGTTGACCCGTTGCTGTGCGGTGGCGGTGGCGTTGTTCGGCGGCTTTTTCCTGGCGGTCTCTTTGCTGGAGCATTTTACACGCTACTGGTATGGCTGGAAAGGAGATACTGACCGGATGCAGCTGTTTGTGGGCTATGCCATGACGGTGACCTATGTGCTTACCATGGTCAGCGGACTGATGCCTATCGTGCTCCTGCACTGGGTGCTCCAGCTCTACACGCTGGTGCTGGTGTTTGAGGGGGCCCGCCGGCTGATAGGCATCCGTGAGAACCGGCTGACCTCTTACACCGTGTGGGCGTCACTGATACTGATAGCCTGTCCGGTAGTCATCAAATACATCTTTAACAAACTCTCTGTAATTCTGAACTGATGAAACAGACCAACAACAACATCAATATCAAGAACAAGCGTGCTTCGTTCGACTATGAGTTCATTGATACCTACACGGCCGGCATCGTGCTGACGGGGACGGAAATCAAGTCCATCCGTCTGGGCAAGGCCAGCTTGGTGGACACATACTGCTATTTTGTGCATGGCGAGCTTTGGGTGAAGAACATGCACATCGCCGAGTATTTTTATGGCTCTTACAATAACCATGCCGCCCGGCGCGACCGCAAGCTGCTGCTGACCCGCAAGGAGCTGCGCAAGCTGGAACGATCGGCCGACTCGCCGGGATTCACGATTGTACCCTCCCGCTTGTATATCAATGAGAAGGGATTGGCCAAGGTGGTCATCGCCCTGGCCAAAGGCAAGAAGGAGTACGACAAACGGCAGACCTTGAAAGAAAAGGAAGACAAACGCATGATGGATCGCATGTTCAAGCGGTGAGCCCGATAGGGAGGAGCGGCCAAGTTCGACACTAAAGAGAATGTGATAATATGCAGACAAAGACAATACAACAATTGGTGAAGGAACGTATCCTTGTGCTGGATGGCGCCATGGGGACGATGATTCAGCAGTACCATTTGAGCGAGGAGGATTTCAGGGGGGAGCGGTTTCGCCATTTGCCGGGACTGATGAAGGGCAACAACGACATGCTCACCCTGACCCTCCCGGACGTGATTGAGGAGATACACCGGAAATATCTGGAGGCCGGAGCGGACATCATCGAGACCAACACGTTCAGCTCTACGGCCGTTTCTATGGCCGACTACCACATGCAGCCTTATTGCCGCGAGATGAATCTGGCAGCGGCCCGTCTGGCCCGTCGGATAGCCGACGAGTACACGGCCCGTTGCCCTGAGAAACCGCGCTTCGTGGCCGGTTCGGTGGGGCCGACCAACAAGACCTGCTCGATGAGCCCCGATGTGAACAATCCGGCTTATCGGGCCTTGACGTTTGATGAACTGGCGGCGGCGTATGTTGAGCAGATGACCGCCCTGCTCGAAGGAGGGGTCGATGCCTTGCTGATAGAGACGATTTTTGATACGCTCAACGCCAAGGCGGCCATCTTGGCGGCAGGGCAGGCCATGGAGCAGACCGGTCGGGAAGTGCCCTTGATGCTGTCTGTCACGGTGGCCGACGTGTCTGGCCGTACCCTTTCGGGGCAGACGCTCGAAGCGTTCCTGGCTTCTGTGCAGCATGCGCCGGTGTTCTCGGTGGGGTTGAACTGCTCGTTCGGGGCCCGTCAGCTGAAACCTTTTCTGGAAGTGCTGGCCCGCAAGGCACCTTATTATATTAGTGCCTATCCCAATGCCGGTCTGCCCAACAGTCTGGGTCAATACGACCAGACTCCCGAGCAGATGGCCGAAGAGGTGGGCGAATATGTCCGCGAGGGGCTGGTGAACATCATCGGCGGCTGTTGCGGCACGACCGAGGCCTACATCGCACGTTATCAGGAGCTGGTGAAGGAGGCCCGTCCGCATGTACCGGCAGAGGCCCCGTCCTGCCTGTGGCTGTCGGGACTGGAGCGGCTGGAAGTGTCGCCCGCCGTCAATTTTGTGAATGTGGGCGAGCGGTGCAATGTGGCCGGTTCGCGCAAGTTCCTGCGGCTCATCAATGAGAAAAAATACGAGGAGGCGTTGGGCATCGCCCGCAAGCAGGTGGAAGACGGCGCGCTGGTCATCGATGTCAATATGGACGACGGTCTGCTGGATGCCGCGGCGGAAATGACCACGTTCCTGAACCTGATTGCCTCTGAACCGGAGATAGCCCGTGTGCCGGTCATGATAGATTCCTCCAAATGGGAGGTCATCGAGGCCGGCTTGAAGTGTGTGCAGGGCAAGTGCATCGTCAACTCCATCTCGCTCAAGGAAGGCGAGGAGAAGTTTGTGGAGCATGCCCGCATCGTGAAGCGGTATGGGGCGGCGGTCATCGTCATGGCTTTCGATGAGAAAGGGCAGGCGGACACGTGTGCCCGTAAGGTGGAGGTATGCGCCCGCGCCTACCGTATTCTGACCGAACAGGTGGGCTTTCTGCCGCAGGATATTATCTTTGACCCCAATGTGCTGGCCGTGGCTACCGGCATCGAGGAGCACGACAATTATGCCGTGGACTTTATTGAGGCCACGGGCTGGATTCGCAGCCACCTGCCGGGAGCACATGTCAGTGGAGGAGTCAGCAACCTGTCTTTCTCGTTCAGAGGAAACAATTACATCCGCGAGGCCATGCATGCCGTCTTTCTGTATCACGCCATTCGCCGCGGCATGGACATGGGCATCGTCAATCCGGCATCGTCAGTGCTCTATACAGACATCCCGGCCGATGTGCTGGAACGCATCGAGGACGTGGTGCTCAACCGCCGTCAGGATGCTGCCGAACGGCTGATTGAGACAGCCGAACGGCTCAAAGGACAGCAGGGAGGCCCCTCTGTGCCGGGTGAAAGCGCTCACCTGGCGTGGCGGGAAGGGACGGCGGTAGAAGAACGGCTGATGACGGCCTTGGTGAAAGGGACCGGCGATTTTCTGGAGAGCGATTTGCAGGAAGCACTGGCCCGTTATCCTCATGCCGTAGACATCATCGAAGGACCGCTGATGGCGGGTATGAACCGTGTGGGCGAGCTGTTCGGCTCGGGCAAGATGTTCCTGCCGCAGGTGGTGAAGACGGCGCGTACCATGAAGAAGGCCGTGGCCATTCTGCAGCCCTACATCGAGGCGGAGAAGACCGAAGGGGCCCGTAAGGCGGGCAAAGTGCTGGTGGCGACCGTGAAAGGGGACGTACACGATATCGGGAAGAACATTGTGTCGGTGGTCATGGCCTGCAATAATTATGAAATCATTGACCTGGGCGTGATGGTGCCTGCCGAGACCATTGTCGAGACGGCCATCCGGGAACAGGTGGACATCATCGGATTGAGCGGGCTGATTACGCCTTCGTTGGAAGAAATGGTGCATGTAGTGGGCGAGCTGGAGCGGGCCGGATTGGACATCCCGGTGATGATTGGCGGTGCCACGACCTCCAAGCTGCACACGGCCCTGAAGATAGCCCCGGTGTATCATGCGCCGGTGGTCTATATGAAGGATGCCTCGCAGAATGCGCCGATGGCCGCCCGGCTGATGAACCCGGACAGCCGCACCACTTTGGCCGAGGAGCTGGACCACGAGTACCGGCTGCTGCGGGAGGCCAATGGTGTCCGTGCGGTGCAGACGGTGCCGTTGGAAGAGGCCCAGCAGAACCGCTTGAAGCTGTTCGACTGAGCCACATTCCGATACAAATCCATTTGTCATTATGAGCGAAAGCGAAGAAACAACGTTCGGCGGCCCGAAGGGGAAAGCCAATCTGAAAACATCCACTGGGTGCTAACAGTTTCTTCGCTTTCGTTCTGAATGACAGAGAGGATGAAAGTCCGGTTTTGTCTTGACTCTCTGTCGCTGGCTGCCATCGGGAGGTCCCGACACGCGCTGTGGTTTATTCGACGGTGAAGTCGAAGCCGAAAGGCTGTACCTGGAAGTACTTGTTCTGCAGGCCGCTCTTATAGAAGAAGCAGTATTCGCCCGGTTCCAGCGGTTCGCTGAAGCTCACCTCGAATGTATTGTTGTTGATGGAGGTGATTTCGAAGTTCACCATCTCACGGGTACTGGCATTCTTTCCGCTGAAGCCGGCGATGGTGTAGGACATGGAGGAGGGGAACAGACGGCGGCCGCCCTTCTTGTTCTCTTTTACCGTCATCTTGATGAGCTGGAACTCATTGGGGCTTTGGATGCCGTTCATCACCATTTCATACCAGTTGCCTCCCTCCTGGTTGAAGCTCTTGTCTTCCTCTTTCTTGAAGAAGAAACGGAAGACGGGCTGCCGGCTGGCGACGGTCTTTGCCTTGGAGCCCGGCAACATCAGTTTCTCGATTTCCTTGCCGGTGGTGGCCATCAGCGTCAGTCCGGCGGTCACGCCCGCAGCCTCTCCGCCGCTCACCTTACGGTTCCCGACAATGCTTCCCACGCCATAGGCGGCTCCGGCCACAGCGGCTATGGTGCCTAAGTCGAAACCTTTCTGTTCTTTCTCAAAATTACAGCGGTAAATCTTGACCGGTTTGTCGCTATAACCGGGATTCCACAGCATGACGCCTTCGTAGCCAAAATCCGTTTTGGCGATCTTCTGAAGGTAAGTGGTCAGTTCTTTGTCGGCACCGTTGGCCTTCAGTTCGCGCATGAAGCTGATGTCGAAGGTAATGGTGCGTGTCGTACTGTTTTCGATGGCGCCAATGATTTCTTCGGACGAGAAGCCCTCTTGCAACAGTTCGATGACGGTCTGGTTGGTCACTGCTTCATTTTGTGCATGGACTGCCATTGCCACTAAGGCCAGGCAGGCGGTAACAAGAATTTTTTTTATCATACTATTTATGTGTTAAAGTGGTTTGAAGTTCCATATTCAACGCGTGTGCCTGTTTCAGGACACAGATGGGAGAGGAAGGCTTCGGCCTGTCGTAAGGTTTCCGGCTTTCCGATATCCATCAGGCGTAAGTTTTCTTGCAGGTAGCCCCCTAACAGGGCCTTGCGGCAGGTGTTCAGGTAAAAGTCCATGATGGAGAATTTCCCGCTCCAACCGTCGGCCTCCATCCTTTGCAGCAAGATGGGGGAGATGACGTGGATGCCACTGAAGGCGTATGCTTCGTAGCGGGTGGCATCGTAGACAAACCCTTCGGGTTTGGTCTGCCCGGTGTCCTTGTTCATCCATCCGCACAGCCGTTGTCCGTGGTCGAACAGCAGGTAGCGGCTCGTCTGCCGGCGGCTGGCCAGCAGGGTGGCTTCGTTGCGGCTGTGCAGGTGATGGTCGTAGAGGGCACGCAGGTCCACGTCCGACAGAATGTCTACGTTGTGTACCAGGAACGGTTCGTCGCCCGCCAAGAAAGGTGCCGCTTTTTGGATGCCTCCGCCTGTGTCCAGCAGCAAGCCGCGCTCGTCGCTGATGTGGAGGGTCAGTCCGAAATTTTGTCGCGCCTGTAGGAAACTGATGATTTGTTCCCCGAAATGGTGGATGTTGATGACCAGTTCGTGGCAGCCGGCCTCCTTCAGTTTCAGGATGACATGTTCCAGCATCGGGGTGCCGCCCACGGGAACAAGGGCTTTGGGCATGGTGTCGGTCAGGGGTTTCAGCCGGGTACCCAGTCCGGCGGCAAACAACATGGCTTTCATGAGAGTACCTCCTTGTAGTGTTGTTCCCGGTGTTCCAGTTCCACCCGTATGCCGAATTTGGCGTGCAGGTGTCGGGCGACGTGTTCGGCCGAGTAGACCGAGCGGTGCTGTCCGCCGGTGCAGCCGAAGCAGACGGTCAGGTGGGTGAAGCCCCGTTCCAGGTAACGGTGTACATGAGCGTCCACCAGTCCGTCCACATGTTCCAGGAAGCGGGTGATTTCCCCGTCGTCTTCCAGGAAGCGGATGACCGGTTCGTCGCGTCCGGTGAGTGACCGGTATTGCTCGTATCGGCCAGGGTTGTGCACCGAACGGCAGTCGAACACATAGCCACCGCCGTTGCCCGACGGGTCTTCGGGGATGCCTTTCTTATAGGAGAAGCTGAGGACACGCACCGTGAGTTTCTGTTTGTTCCGTTCGTAGGCAAAGGCCGGCAATCCGGTCATTTCGCGCAGCATCTGGCACAGGTAAGGATAGGCCGGGAAATCCGTTTCCAGCAAGACGCGCAGGTTCTCTACGGCATAGGGGACACTTTGCAGGAAATGTGTCTTGCGCTCGAAATAGCCTCTGAAACCGTAGGCCCCCAGCACTTGCAGGGTGCGGAACAGTACGAAGTGGCGCAGGCGCTCCATGAAGGCGGTGCGGACTACCGGTTGGTAGGCACTGAGGGCCTCCAGGTAGGTTTCCGCCAGTTCCTGCCGCAGGGTGGCCGGGAAGTTGGCTTTCGCCTGCCAGAGGAAGGAGGCCACATCGTAAAATACCGGTCCCTTGCGTCCGCCTTGGAAGTCGATGAAATAAGGCTCGCCGTCTTTCAGCATGACGTTGCGGCTCTGGAAATCACGGTACATGAAGGTGGAGAAGGGCTCGTCGAGCAACGTGTCGCACAGGCGCTCGAAATCGTCCTCCAGCCGGTCTTCCTGGAACTCCAGTCCGGTGGCTTTCAGGAAGCAATATTTGAAGTAATGCAAATCCCATAGGATGCTGCGGCGGTTGAACGCCGGCAGCGGGTGGCAGTGGCCGAAATCCATGCCCTCGGCCCCTTCTACCTGGAGGCGTGGCAACAGGCGGATGGTCCGCTGGAGCAGCTCTATTTCGTCTGGGGCGAAGTGTCCGGTGGCGCGTCCGTGGCCGATGGCCTCGAAGAGCAGCGTGTCGCCAAGGTCTTCCTGCAGGTAGCAGGTCTCGTCGTCCGACACGGCATAGACGTGCGGAACAGGCAGCCCCTTCTGTTCGAAGTGGTGCGCCATGTATAGAAATGCCTTGTTCTCGGCAACGGAAGTGCCGCACACGCCGATGAGCGGCAGTTTCCCCTTGAGCCGGAAATAACGCCGGTTGGAGCCTGCCCCTGGCAGGGCTTCGATGGCGGTGGCCTTTTCTCCGGTAGCCGACAGGTAGAGCTGTTGTAAGATTTCGGTGTTCATGAGAGGGGTTTGCTATTTCCTGCAAATATCTGCAATTTTCTTTTGAAAAAGAAAGGAACAGCGGGTGAATTTTCGTTAGAAAAGGACAGAAATGTCTTGCGGACCGGCAAGATAGGCCAAAGCCTCGTTTAGGTGTAATCGTATAAATGGAAAGTAGTAGGAAAGAGAAGGTAGCCCGTGGGAGAATCGAACTCCCCTTTCAAGAATGAAAATCTTGCGTCCTAA
>CAMAFR010000037.1 GCA_945833835.1 uncultured Bacteroides sp. | reverse complement strand
ATTTTTAGGGAAGATGCGTCAGTTTGATAATTATTATAAAAGACGAATTAGTCGGATTTTTCCTTCTGTTTTCTCAGCCTTGGCATTTGTACATTTAGTGCAAGGTAATGGTACTTTCGTATGGGATGAATTTGGAGGTGGTGAATTTGTTGTGGCCATTATGGGGTATTATATCTTGTTGTATTTCATCAGAAAATATGCTGTACACCAGATTATGATGATATTATTTCTATTATCATTCATTACATTAGTTGTATATGTCTTTTGGTTTCCATACAAATATGAGACAGGTGAAAAAGGATTGTATGGTCCTTCCACACTCTTCCGTTGGATTCCGTATTTTGGTTTCATGTTGTTAGGCGCTGTTATGGGTTTGAAACGACCTAATTTTACTTCAAAATATCGTTGTGTTATTTTAAAATTATTAAGTTGCTTGACAATATTTTATGGTATACAGTATGCTGCGAAAGTGTACCCGTTGGTTGCTCCGATGCAGATTATAACTTTGATACCGCTTTATGGTATTGTTTTATTTACATATCAGTGGTGTAGGTGTTGTAGGATTATGCAGAATTTTTACCAATCAGCTAAGGGGAATAAGATAGTCTTATTGGTTTCTGGATTATGCTTGGAATCATATCTTATACAGAATTGCCTTTTTACAGATAAACTGAATCAAATTTGGCCCTTGAATATCTTGATGATTATTGCCCTCGTGCTATTGTGCTCTTATTTGGTGCGTTGTGTAGCACGGTTGTTTCTTCAGACGTTCAGAGAAGAAGATTTCCAGTGGAGAGAGATTGTCAAAATCTAACCAATATGTTTGGGATTGCAATGGATATTGTGATAACCAATCAATAATTTTCATACATCTCTGTGTATAGTTTTATATCACTAATATTATATATAATGAATTTTGTTCCAATTTTAAACATTAAAATTCAAAATATTACCCGTAATGATTTGCTTATGAAATTAAATGAAGGGGTTTTAATTACACCTAATTTGGATCATTTGGTCAAGTTACAGCGGGATAAGGAGTTTTATGAGGTATATCAACAAGCTGATTGGGTGGTGTGTGACAGCCGGATTCTTTATTTTTGCTCCAAGGTGTTAAGGCATAGTTTTGTAGAGACTATTCCTGGATCTAGTTTTTTTACTGCGTTTTATCTATTTCATAAAGATGATGTAAATTGCCGGATTTATTTGTTAGGAGCTAAAGAAGGAATTGCCGTTATTGCACAAGAAAGAATCAATAAGAAAGTAGGACGACAACTGGTTGTAGGAGCACATTCTCCTTCCTTCGGTTTCGAAAAGAGTGAGGAAGAGTGTGAAGAATTGATAGAACGCATCAATGCAAGTGGGGCTAATGTTCTATTAGTGGGAGTCGGTGCACCCAAACAGGAAAAATGGATAATGAAATACCGGAAACGAATGCCTCAGGTGAAAATTTTCATGGCATTGGGTGCTACAATTGATTTTGAGGCGGGAACATTAAAACGAGCACCGAGAATTTTTCAAAAAATAGGTATGGAGTGGTTATATCGTTGTCTGATGGAACCTAAGCGCTTATTTAGGAGATATTTTACGGATGATATTAAATTCTTTTATTATTTTATTCGTCAATTGTTGGGATGCTATCACAACCCTTTTGCTCAATAAGATAGGGATAGTAGCAAATTAGATTAAAAAGCCAGCAGATTGATTGTCAATGTGATAAATAGTCGTCCCTTAAAAAGTAGCCACCTGATAAAAATTGAAAGGAAATAGCCTTTTATAGATATCTTCAAAAAGTAGCAAAAGGAGCCTCATGGCTCTTTTGAAGTTGTATGCTGCGGCTGCCAAGAGCAGATTGGCAGCATCCCCGAACACACCCTTATAAAAGTTGCGTCCTAAACGAAAGTCTGATTTTAAGTGCCCGATAGTAGGTTCGATTCCCGCACGCTTGCAGAACAGCTTATGCTTCTTCCTGCGTGTGTAATAACTGTCTTTTCGGTTCGGCACATCGGGTATCAGTATTTGCGTGCCGTCGACTTCTTTCTTCCCCCTGTATCCCCTGTCCCCGGCCAGCGTCTTGATTTTCTCTCCCGTGATGCGCTCCACCTGCCTAAGGGATTCTTCTATGGTATGCCCGTCATATTCATTTCGGAAAGATCTGGCACCCAGTATGATGCCGGTGGCTGAGCGGATAATCGACACTTTGTTCCCGAACTCGTATTTCTTATGCTCCTTTCCCTTGCTGATGTACTGAACCTCTGGCTCATGCAGGGAGTAGATCTTCCCCGGTGAATTGCGTTTCTGCGAAAGCACACGCTCGAAGAGGTCTAACAGAGAGTCGTAGGCGTGGTTATCCTTCAGGTTGCGCCTCAGCTCCCTAACGAGCCTTCCCGCAATGGTACGCAGCCGCTTGTCCGCCTTCAGGGCCTTGCCCCGGTTCTTGGGGTGGTTGCGGAAGCGTTGGTCGCGGTAAATCTTCTTAAGGACAAAGGTGTAGCTCTGGCGCAGGGGAAGGCCGAGGGATTTGACGATTGACAGAACCTGCCTGACTATCTTCTTAAGCAGTTTCGCATCTGTAGGGAAAGTTACGTTTTTCTCCTGCACCGTGGAGTCGATGAAAGTCGTGCCATGATGGTCCCTTTTGTCGCTCTCCCGATTGACGCGGATACTTTCCGAGAGAATCAACTCCAGCCCCTTCTCGCCAATGCGCTTGCGGAAGTGCACCAGCTCACTCGCATTGCAGGGATAGGAAGGCGTGAACTCGGACATGCCGCAAAAGTACTGGTAATAAGCATTCTCGCTCCATTGCTCGACAACCGATTCGTCGGACAGGTTGCGCACATGTTTTAGAATCAGAAGCCCGCACATCAAGCGGATTGGCTTGGCAGGACGTCCGTTGGTTGCGCTGTATAGCGGAGAGAAGGCTTCTTCAAAACGACGCCAGTCAATCTTGCCGGCAAGAAGATATAAGGGATGTTTGGGGTTCAGCTGATCTGCCAAAGAACTGAACAAAGAGGGCCGAGGTGTGGTTCTGGTTATCATAAAATCTACAAGTTTTCAACCATAAAGATACAAAAAATTGCAGATGCGGCAAAGCAAACTACGTGTTAATTTGTTGATTATTAGAAAGAAAACAACCTTTTAAGGGACGACTAATTAAAACAAGTTAAATTTTGGCGAAATCGCAATTGCGGGCACTTTCATAATGCTCGCAATATGTGGTGTTTATCCTTGTTTGGACGCTTACTTATAGGCACTGGAAAAGTGCCTTAAAATGGAAGTATGCCCTAAATTGAGTACTTACCAGTGAAACACAACCGCCGACGGATACTGAAAAGTTGTCCGCCGGCGGTTGTGTTTTCTAACTGAATGGTATGGTATTTATGGTTCAGCGGTCTGCCGCCAGTTTCAGTAGCTTGGCACCCCATCCCGGCACCTCGACCGTAGTGGGCCGCTGCCAGCTGAAGCTGATGCGTTCGGTGCCGCCTGTCAGCAGGTCGGTGGCCGTGCAGTCGGCACATTCGGTCATCTGCAGGTAGTCGAAGGCGTGCCGTGGCAGGTTGACGGCCACTTTGAGCGGTTCTTCGTCGAAGTTGGCGATGACGAGGAGGATGTCTTCGCCGGCCTTGCGCAGGAAGGCGTATTGTCGCCGGGGGTCGAACTGACCGTTTTCCAGGTTGACGTACATCAGGTCGAAGAACTGTCCGTGGGCCAATGCTGGCTCGGTGCGGCAAAGGTTCAGCAGTCGGCAGTAGTACTCGCGCAGCGATTGCTCGCGGGCGGTCAGTCCGCCACCGTCGAAGCGAAGGCCGTTGCTCCAGCGGCGCAGGGTGTCCACCGTCCAGTAGTCGAAGATGGTGGTGCGTCCGTCGCGTCCGCTGAATCCCTCGCTGTCCATGCCGGGCTCGCCCAGTTCCTGTCCGAAGTACACCATCATCGGGTTGGTGTTCATGCAGGCCGACACTACCAGAGCCGGCAGGGCCTTGCGTGCGTCGCCGGCGAAATAGTCGGAGGCGATGCGCTGTTCGTCGTGGTTTTCGAGGAAGTTCAGCATGTGCGGCTGTATGTCCTCTACACGCTGCCAGCACGTGGTGATGTCGGTGGCAGGCCGGTAGCCGCACACCACGCCGCGCAGGGTGTCATAGAGGCCCACTTTGTCGTAGAGGTAGTCGAAGTGGCCGTTGAAGAGGTAGTTGCGGTACTCGTCGGGGTTGTAGACCTCGGCAATGAAGTCGATGCCGGGGTGTGCCGCTTTGACCTGCGGAATCATCCACCCCCAAAACTCGCAGGGCACCATCTCGGCCATGTCGCAGCGGAAGGCATCCACCTGCTTGCCGGCCCAGAACTGCACGATGTGCAGCATCTTCTTCCACGTGTCGGGCACGGGCGTGAAGTGGTTGCCCGTATGGCCGATGTAGTCGGTGCCGTAGTTCAGCTTCACGGTCTCGTACCAGTCATTCTTGTTGGGCCAGGCTTCAAACCGGTTGTTGCCGGTAGCCTTGGCGGGCATCTCCACGTAGGGACCCTGCTGCGCATCGTTGAGGTCGATCTCGCCTCTCAGCGGCTGTCCGGGCACGTAGTAGAAGTTGTTGCGCGGGTCGAAGGCACGGGTAGGGTCGTCGTTTGCGCCGAGATCCTCCACGCCGGCGGGGCAGGCGGTGGAGCGGTACTGCCGGGCCACGTGGTTGGGCACGAAGTCGATGATGACCTTCAGTCCGGCGGCATGCGTGCGTTCCACCAGGGCCTCAAACTCTTCCATGCGGCGGTTTACGTCGGTGGCCAGGTCGGGGTCGATGTCGTAGTAGTCGCGGATGGCGTAGGGTGATCCCGCTTTGCCCTTGACCACGGCAGGGTGGTCTTTAGCGATGCCGTAGGCGGAATAGTCAGTCTGTGAGGCATGGGCAATGACCCCTGTGTACCAGATGTGGGTAGCCCCCAGGCGCTTGATTGCGTGCAGGGCCTGCGGGGTGAAGTGATCCATCTTGCCGCAGCCGTTCTGCTGCAGGGTGCCATCGGGCAGGCCCGCCCGGTCGTTGCCGAACAGGCGGGTAAAGACTTGGTAAATGACGGTTTTCTCTTTCTGTTCCATAGGCTTTTCTTCCATTCAAATGCCGTGGGCGTTGACCTCCTTGTTGATTTTCACGATGAGTCCCTGCAACACTTTGCCCGGGCCGCATTCGGTGAAGTCGTTGGCACCGTCGGCTGCCATGTTCCGCACTGTCTGCGTCCAGCGTACCGAGGCGGTGAGCTGTGCCACGAGGTTAGCCTTGATTTCGGTGGGGTCGGTGTGGGGCAGGCCGTCCACGTTCTGGTAGACGGGGCATTTCGGGGTGTGGAACTCCGTGGCGTTGATGGCGGCTTCCAGTTCCACTTTGGCGGGTTCCATCAGCGGCGAGTGGAAGGCACCGCCCACTTTCAGCGGCAGGGCGCGCTTGGCACCGGCGGCCTTCAGCTGCTCGCAGGCTTTGCCGATGCCTTCGGTCGTGCCTGAGATGACGATCTGTCCCGGACAGTTGAAGTTGGCGGCCACGCAGACATCGCCTCCGGCGGTGATGGCGGCGCAGATTTCCTCTACCTTCTCATCGGGCAGGGCGATGATGGCGGCCATGGTGCCCGGCTGTGCCTCGCAGGCCTTCTGCATGGCCATGGCGCGGGCGTACACCAACCGCAGTCCGTCTTCGAACGACAGCGCGCCGGCGGCCACCAAGGCCGAGAACTCGCCGAGTGAGTGGCCTGCGGTCATGTCGGGGCGGAAGTCCTCACCCATGCAGAGGGCGGAGATGACCGAGTGCAGGAACACGGCGGGTTGGGTCACCTTGGTCTGGCGCAGGTCCTCGTCGGTCCCTTCAAACATGATGTCGGTGATGCGGTAGCCCAGAATGTCGTTGGCTTTCTCAAACAATTCTTTGGCAAGTGCCGAGTTCTCGTACAGGTCCTTGCCCATTCCTACGAATTGGGCACCTTGTCCTGGAAATACAAATGCTTTCATAATTCTTTCTTTATTAGTAATGTGTAGTGCGTGCAAAGTTAGTGGTTTTTTCCGGCCTGCAGGTCTTTTTTCTTGAAAATGTGCAGGGCGGCGGGGCGGAAGAGGTGGTTCAGCGGCCCGTGTCCGTGACCGGTGTGGATATCTTTTCCGGCCTCGATGGCCTGGTGCACGTAGGTCTTGGCCCGCCCGACGGCCTCGGGCAGGTCGTGTCCCAGAGCCAGGAAGGTGGCGATGGCCGATGACAGGGTGCAGCCGGTGCCGTGGGTGTTGGGGCTGTCTATCCGTGGGGCCGTATATATATAAGGTGTGGGGCACGAGGCCGTCAGGAGCACGTCGCACATCTCGTCGCCCTCCAAGTGCCCTCCTTTGAGCAGCACGGCCTCACCGCCCAGCCGCAGCAGGTCGCGGGCGGCCCGCTCCATGTCCTGTGGGGTCTGTATCCGGAGTCCGGTGAGGGCCTCGGCCTCCTTCAGGTTGGGGGTGAGGAGGGTAGAGGCCGGCACCAGCCGCTGGCAGAGGGTCTGCAGAGCCCCGTCGTCCATCAGCCGCCGGCCGCTGGTAGACACCATGACCGGGTCAAGCACTACCAAGGGCGGGCGGTGGCGCAGCAGGGCGTCGGCCACAGCGCAGGCGGCCTCGGCTCCGCCTATCATGCCTATCTTCACGGCCTGCGGGTGCAGGTCGGTCATGACGGCCTCCACCTGTCCGGCAATGAAAGCTGCGGGCACCGGGTGGATGCCCGTCACGCCGCAGGTGTCCTGCACGGTGATGGCGGTAATGGCGCTGGCGGCATAGGCCCCCAGTGCAGAGATGGTCTTGATGTCGGCTTGGATGCCGGCCCCGCCGCTACAGTCGGACCCGGCAATGGTCAGTACGCAAGGATAAGTCTTCATCATGTTGTCTTGAAAAAGGTTTTCGGTTGTTTTGGAATGCAAAGATAGCGTAACTTTCGTGGAGTGGTGCTTTATAACATGCCAAAAAAACAGGGTGTTTTGCCGCCGCTTGTCGGGGAAACTCCTTATCTTTGCAATGCCCGGGTTCCGCCGCGCCATCCGGCACCGGCCAGGTCCGCGGCAGTACTATCCATCATCAACAACAGAAATAAAAAAGAAAGCGCTTATGTATTTGTTAGGTTACGATATCGGTAGTTCGTCGGTGAAGGCCAGTCTGGTCGATGCCGGGACAGGAAAATGCGTCGCTTCGGCGTTTTATCCCAAGAAAGAGGCGGAGATCATCGCCCTCCGTCCGGGCTGGGCGGAGCAGCACCCCGAGATGTGGTGGGAGAACCTGCGGACGGCCACCGGGGCCGTGCTGGCCGAAAGCGGTGTGGCGGCGCAGGACATTGCCGCCATCGGTATCTCTTACCAGATGCACGGGCTGGTGTGTGTGGACAAGGATCAGCGCGTGCTGCGGCCGGCCATCATCTGGTGCGACTCGCGTGCCGTGCCTTATGGCGACCGCGCGTTCCACACGCTGGGTGAGGAGCGCTGCCTGGCGCACCTGCTCAACTCGCCGGGCAACTTCACCGCCTCCAAGCTGGCCTGGATCAAGGAGAACGAGCCGGAGGTGTATGCCCGCATTGACAAAGTGATGCTGCCGGGCGACTACATTGCCATGAAACTGACGGGCGAGGTCTGCACCACCGTGTCGGGGTTGTCCGAAGGCATGTTCTGGGACTTCCAGGAAAACGGCGTGGCCCGTTTCCTGCTGGAGCATTACGGGTTCGATGCCTCCCTCCTGGCTCCGGTGCGCCCCACCTTCGCCGAACAGGGCCGGACGAGCGCGTCGGCCGCTGCCGAACTGGGCCTGCGGCCGGGTATTCCGGTGACCTACCGTGCGGGCGACCAGCCGAACAACGCCCTCTCGCTGAACGTGTTCGAACCGGGCGAGATCGCCTCCACCGCCGGCACCTCGGGGGTGGTCTACGGCGTGAACGGTGCTGTGAGCTACGACCCCCTCTCGCGCGTGAACACCTTTGCCCATGTGAACCATACTGACACGCAGACACGCTTGGGCGTGCTGCTCTGCATCAACGGCACGGGCATCCTCAACTCGTGGATGAAGCATACCGTGGCCCCCGAAGGCCTCTCGTATGCCGCCATGAACGACCTGGCGGCACAGGCTCCCATCGGGGCGGGTGGCGTGAGCGTCCTGCCCTTCGGCAACGGAGCCGAGCGGATGCTGCAGAACCGTGAGGCGGGCTGCTCCGTCCACGGAGTGAACTTCAATGTGCACGACCGCAGCCACCTGTTGCGCGCGGCGCAAGAAGGCATTGTCTTCTCCTTCAAGTACGGCATTGACATCATGCAGGGCATGGGCATGGACGTGCGCAAGATTCACGCCGGCCACGCCAATATGTTCCTCAGCCCGCTGTTCCGCCACACGCTGGCCGGTGTGACGGGAGCCACCATTGAACTTTATGACACTGACGGGGCCGTGGGGGCCGCCAAGGGAGCGGGCATGGGAGCCGGCATCTACAAGGACCATCGTGAGGCTTTCGCCACGCTCGACCGCCTGGCGGTCATAGAGCCCGTGCAAGCCGACGTGCCCGCCTACGAGGAGGCCTACCGCCGCTGGCTGGACTGTCTGGGCCGCATCGGATGAAATAAACCAATCAACTTAAATCAATATCATTATATTATGGCAACAAAAGAGTATTTTCCCGGAATTGAAAAAATCAAGTTCGAAGGTGTGGAGAGCAAGAACCCGATGGCTTTCCGCTATTACGATGCCGAGCGTGTGGTGCTGGGCAAGAAGATGAAGGACTGGCTCAAGTTCTCGATGGCCTGGTGGCATACCCTGTGCGCCGAAGGAGCCGACCAGTTCGGCGGCGGTACCAAGAAGTTCCCCTGGAAGGGCAACCCCGACAAGGTGCAGGCTGCCAAAGACAAGATGGACGCAGGCTTTGAGTTCATGCAGAAGATGGGCATTGAATACTACTGCTTCCATGACACGGACCTCTGTGACGAGGCCGACACCATCGAGGAATACGAGGCCAACCTGAAGGAAATCGTGGCTTACGCCAAGCAGAAGCAGGAGGAAACCGGTATCAAACTGCTGTGGGGCACGGCCAACGTCTTCGGTCACGCCCGCTACATGAACGGCGCCGCCACCAACCCTGACTTCGACGTGGTGGCCCGTGCTGCCGTGCAGATCAAGAACGCCATTGACGCCACCATTGCGTTGGGCGGTACCAACTATGTGTTCTGGGGTGGACGCGAAGGCTATATGTCGCTGCTCAATACCGACCAGAAGCGCGAGAAGGAGCACCTGGCCCAGATGCTGACCCTGGCCCGCGACTATGCCCGCGCCAAGGGATTCACCGGCACATTCCTCATCGAGCCGAAGCCCATGGAGCCCTCGAAGCACCAGTATGACGTGGATTCGGAAACGGTCATCGGTTTCCTCAAGGCCCACGGACTGGACAAGGACTTCAAACTCAATATCGAGGTGAACCACGCCACCCTGGCCGGACACCCGTTTGAGCACGAGCTGTGCGTGGCCGTGGACAACGGCATGCTGGGCTCTATCGATGCCAACCGCGGTGACTACCAGAACGGCTGGGACACAGACCAGTTCCCCATTGACAACTATGAGCTCACACAGGCCATGATGCAGATTATCCGCAACGGCGGTCTGGGCAACGGCGGTACGAACTTCGACGCCAAGACCCGCCGCAACTCCACTGACCTGGAGGACATCTTCATTGCCCACATTGCAGGCATGGACGTGATGGCACGCGCGCTGCTCAGTGCCGCCCAGGTGCTGGAGGAATCTCCCTACCGGCAGATGCTGGCCGACCGCTATGCGTCGTTCGACTCCGGCAAGGGCAAGGAATTCGAAGAGGGCCGGCTCACGCTGGAGGACGTGGTGGCCTACGCCAAGCAGAACGGCGAGCCGAAACAGACCAGCGGCAAGCAGGAGTTGTATGAAGCCATCATCAACATGTATTGCTGACAGGTCTTAGGATGAAAGACCGGTTCAGGCAATAACCGGATTTTACCCCAATTGATTTTTACCGTCAATTGGGGCTTTTTCATATTTATTTCATATATTTGCAAATCTAACCTCTCAAAACTAAATACCGTCTTATGAAAACGAACAATAATCATGTGGTGATTATGGCCGGAGGAGTGGGCAGCCGGTTTTGGCCGATGAGCACTCCCCAGATGCCTAAACAGTTTATTGATGTGTTGGGATGCGGACGCACGCTGATTCAGTTGGCGTACGACCGTTTCAAAGACATCTGCCCCCCCGCCAACGTGTGGGTGGTCACCTCGGCCTCCTATGCGGAGCTGGTGAGAGAACAGCTGCCGGACATCCCGCAGGAGCAGATTCTGCTGGAGCCCTGCCGCCGCAATACGGCACCGTGCATCGCCTACGTCAGCTGGAAGATTAAGGCAAGGAATCCGAAGGCGAACATCGTGGTCACGCCGAGCGACCACATCGTGATGGACACCCGTGAGTTTGTTCGTGTCATCAATTCGGCCCTGAAGTTCACGGCCTATTCGGACGCCATCGTGACGTTGGGTATGAAGGCCACCCGCCCCGAGACCGGTTACGGTTACATTGAAGCCGACCTGACCATGGCCTGCCCCTCCAACAAGGAAATCTACCGCGTGGACCGTTTTCGCGAGAAACCCGACCTTGCCACCGCCACCCGCTATCTACAGAAGAAGAACTTTTTCTGGAATGCGGGCATTTTCGTATGGAACGTGAGCACCATCGTCAACGCCCTGCGGGTGTACCAGCCCACCATCGGCGACGTGTTCGAGAAGCTGCTGCCCTATTACTACACCGACAAGGAGCAGGAACTGATAGACCAGGCTTTCCCGGCCTGCGAAAGCATTTCGGTGGACTATGCCATTATGGAGAAGGCCGATGAGATTTACGTGTTCCCGGCCTCGTTCGGGTGGAGCGACCTGGGCACCTGGGGCTCCCTGCACGAGAACCTGCCCAAGGACGCGCAAGACAACACTTGCATCGGGCCGGACATCAAGACCTACGAGACGCGCAACTGCGTGATACACACCCTGCGGGAGAAGCGGGTCATCGTGCAGGGCCTGGACGGCTACTTAGTGGCCGAGAACGACGGCTCCCTGCTGATCTGCCGCCTGAGCGAGGAACAGCGCATCGGCGAGTTCTCCCAGCAGCCGTGATGCGGACAGACGGACGGACAGACGGACAGACAGACGGATTCATGGGCTTCGGTGTAGGCTATCTGCGTTTTTTTTCCTTACTTTGCAGCCAGAAAGCTGAAATCAAAGTATCCGATTATGAAAAGAAAACTGAATGACTGTCTGTGGCTGGTCCTCAAGGGCATGGGCATGGGGGCCGCCGATGTGGTCCCGGGAGTGTCGGGCGGTACCATCGCGTTCATCGCGGGTATCTATGACGAGTTGATAGATTCCATCAAGAGCGTCAATCTCACGGCCTTACGGCTGCTGGCGCGGGGGCGTGTGGCCGAGTTCTGGCGGCACGTCAACGGCACCTTCCTCTTGTCTATCCTGACCGGCATCGGCATCAGCGTCTTTTCGTTGGCCAAGATCATCACCTGGCTGCTGGTGGAGCAGCCGGTGCTGGTGTGGTCCTTCTTCTTCGGGCTGGTGCTGGCCTCTACCTGGTCGGTGGCCCGGAGCATCAAGGGCTGGGATTGGAAGACCGTGGCGGCGTTTGTGTGCGGCACGGCGGCGGCCTGGTTCATCACGGCGGCCACGCCTGCCGAAACGCCTTCCAACCTGCCGTTTGTGTTCGTGTGCGGGGCCATCGCTATTTGCGCCATGATTCTGCCGGGCATTTCGGGCAGCTTCATCCTGGTGCTGCTGGGCAAGTATTTCTACATCATGGAGGCGGTCAAGACGCTCGACCTCGTGGTGCTGGGCGTATTCATCGTGGGGGCCTCGGTGGGCATCACCACGTTCTCGCGGTTGCTGTCGTATGCGCTCAAGCACGTGCGCAACCTCACCCTGGCGGTCTTGTCGGGGTTCATGCTGGGCTCGCTGAACAAGGTCTGGCCCTGGAAGGTGACGGTGGCCACCTATACGGACAGCCACGGGGTGCTGAAGCCCTTGGTGGAGGAGAATATCCTGCCAGACCGCTCCGTGCCCGAGGCCGTGGTGCTGATGCTGGTGGGCTTCTTTCTGGTCTACGGCCTCGAACGGTTGTCGGCCCGCCGCTCCGTACGGGGGTAGATGCCGTCTAAGTGCGTACCCCCTTGACGGATGTCAAAAAAAGCGGCGTTATCCTATTTTACTGATTTTGCGCAGCTTGTCCTCGTCGATGAGCTTTATCTTGCGTCCGTCGATGATGATCAGTTTTTCGGAGGCAAAGTTGGACAGGGTGCGGATGGCGTTGGAGGTCGTCATGTTCGAGAGGTTGGCCAGGTCTTCGCGTGAGAGGTAGATGCTCAGTGTGCACTGGTCTTCCTCCACGCCGTAGGTCTCCTTCAGGAAGAGCAGCGATTCGGCCAGGCGGCCCCGGATGTGCTTCTGGGTCAGGTTGACGGTCCGCTCGTCCGAGATGCCCAGGTCCTTTGACAGCTGGCGGATGAAATACATGGCGAGTTCGGCATTTTCCCGGATGAGGCCGGTGATGACGGTCATCGGAATGAGGCACATCGTGCATGGCTCGAAAGCGGCGGCGGCGGTCACATAATTCTCTTCGGCGAAATAGGCCCGGTAGGCGAAGAACTCCGTGTCGCGGATGACCCGTATAATCTGGCTTCGGCCGCCCACGCCGTCCTTGTAAATCTTCACTTTGCCACTGAGCAGGCACATCAGGTATTGCGGCGTTTCGCCCTCGCAATAGATGGTTTCGTTTTTCTTGTATTTCTGAACCGTAAAGTTCTGCGCCAGGTATTCGCGTTGCGCCTCCGTGAGGGGTTGCCATAAGTCGGGGATGCACCTGGCAATCTCTTCTTTCGATAATTCCTTTTTGACCATAACTGCTAAAAAACCATGTTTTGTAGCACAAAGGTAACAAGAAAAAACAAGAAAGGTCATAGATATTTCTGAAAAAATATGCCGGGCAGTGGTTTTTGTTATATATTTGCCGCCATGACAAGGAAGGCGGAGTGCAAATGGGAGATGGTTCGGCGGATCCTGCTGGCTTTGGCGCTGGCGGTGGCCGTGCCGGCGGCAAGGGCGGGCGGCATGGCTCAAGACTCCTTGTCGGGGACTCAAGTGCCCGATTCCGTCATGGAGTACATTTTCCGTTCGGCCCTGGCCTATGCCGACCAGGTGAAGGACTACGAGGCCGACCTCTACCTGAAAGGGCACATGCGCATTCATAAGCGCAACCGCATCCTCCGCTACGTGCCCTCGATGTTCCGCTTCGAGAAGGGGGTCAACGACTACCTGCACGAGTCTGTGAGCGAGCTGCACTACACGGCTCCTCGCACGTTCGACCGCAAGGTGCGGGCCGTGTCCACCACGTTTCCGGGCGGCAACAGCCGTTTTTTCGACATTCTGGACTACCTGAAGTTCAACATCTATTCGCCGGTGGTGATGGACGACAAGATTCTCTCGCCGCTGCACCGTTCCACCCACCGGCACTACAAGTACCTGCTGGACTCTGTGGCCTGGCGCGGGGCGGACCAGTACTACAAGATAGAGGTGCGTCCCCGCTACAAGAGCACTCAGCTGATAGAGGGTTCGCTGTGGATCTCCACCGCCGACTGGCACATTGCCTCGCTGGACTTCCGGGGAAAATACGATGTGGTGCGTTTCCACCTGACCATGCGGATGGGGGAAACCGAGCAGACCCGCTACCTCCCCGAGCGGATAGGGCTGAATCTGTATTTCTTGTTCCTGCAGAACAAGATGGAGATGGACTATACCGGCTGGATGCGTTACAAGTCGGTGGCCTTCCGCAACAAGGACGAGCTGCTGCTGCGCGACGTGCTGGGCAGCAAGAACAAGCGCCACCGTTACAACCTCTCCAGTTCCTACTCGCTTACGTGCGACACGGCGCGCCTCCTCCAGCATCCCGACTCGTTCCACCGCCTGCGTCCGCTCCCGCTCTCCGCATACGAGGACAGCATCTACCGGGCCTACGCCCGGCGGCGGAAAGCCCGCGAGGACTCCCTTCAGCTGGCGGCCTCTGGAAAGTCTGGCAAGGCTTCCGTCTTCTGGGGGCAGCTGGGCGATGCCCTCATCCGCAGTTATGACATCGACCTCTCCAAGGTGGGCCAAATCCGCTGCTCGCCGCTCATCAACCCCCTGCTGGTGGGCTACAGCCCGCGCAAGGGGCTTTCCTACCGGCAGGTGTTCAAGTACAACAAGCTCTTTCACGACGGGCGGCTGTTGCGACTGGCCCCCCAGGTGGGCTACAATTTCACCAAGAAGGAGCTCTATGGCAAGGTGGACATGCAGTTTGTCTACAACCCCCGGCTCAACGCCTCTGTCGAGGTCAATTCGGGAAACGGCAACCGCATTTACAGCAGTGCGGTGATTGACCAGCTGAAGCAGATGCCCGACAGCACCTTCTCGTTCGACGGGCTGGGGCTGGACTACTTCAAGGACATCTACCTCAACCTCTCGCACGCCATCGAGGTCGTCAACGGGCTCCGCTTCTGGACCGGCCTCTCCATGCACTGGCGCTATGCCAGCAAGGCCACGCCCGAGGTGACGTCGAAGGTGCGCTCGCGCTACAACAGCTTCGCGCCCCGCCTGCGGATAGAGTGGACCCCCGGCCAGTACTACTACCTGAACGGCAACCGCAAGATCAATGTCGGCTCCCGTTATCCCACGTTCGTGGCCGATGTGGAGCACGGGTTCCCGCTGTTGGAGAGCTCCAACGAATATACGCGGGTAGAGTTCTCTGCCGAACAGCAGATCAAGGTGCGCAAGATACACTCCATCGCCTATCACGTGGGCTGCGGGTTCTTTGCCAAGAGCAAGGACATCTATTTCGTGGACTACGTGGACTTTGCCGACCGCAACCTGCCGCAGGGCTGGAACGACGACATCGGGGGCCGTTTCCACATGCTGGACGGACGCTGGTACAATGCCTCCACGCATTACGTGAGGGGCAATGTCACCTATGAGACCCCCTTCCTGCTGCTCTATCCGGTGACGCGGCTGCTCTCCTTCATCCAGAAGGAGCGGGTGTATGCCGGGGTGCTCTTCATGCCGCACCTCAACCCTTATGTCGAGTTAGGCTATGGGGTGGGGACGCACGTGTTCGATGCGGGCGTGTTCGTGGGCAACGAGCGCGGGCGGTTCACCTCGGTGGGCTGCAAGTTCACGTTCGAGCTGTTCAACCGCTGAGTCTTATCCTTTTCCTTTCTCTTTGTTGATGAGGTAGATGCCTGCCGTGGCCAGTGCGCCGGCCACCACGTATTTCCAGTGGAACGCCTCGCCCAGGCACAGACACGAGCTCACGGCCCCCACCACCGGGATGAGCGAGTTGTAGATGGCCACCTTCCCCACGGGGTTGCAGCTGATCAGCTTGTTGTAGAGCGCGAAGCCGATGGTGGAGATGCCGATCAGCAGCAGCAGGAGCAGCAGGCCGTAGGGCGTGACGCGGGGCAGGCTGCCGTGCAGGGCGAGTCCCGGCAGCACGAGCAGCGCCCCTCCGAGGGCGAGGCTGTAGCCGGTGCCGGTGAAGACATCCACCCGGCGGCTGAGGCTTCGGGTCAGGAGCGAGGCGAAGGCCGAGCAGAGGGCGTTGAGGATGATCATGCCGTCGCCCAGCCAGGTGAACTGGCCGCTCTCCTTGCCGCCGAGGTTGAGGGCCAGCAGGCCGAGGAAGCCCACGGCACAGCCGGTCACCTTGCGGGAGGTGAGGCGGTCGCTCTTGAAGAAGACGCAGGCCAGCAGGACCACCGTGAAGACCCCCAGCGAGTTGAGGATGGCGGCGCGGGCCCCTTCGCTGTGCGACAGGCCGAAGTAGAAGAAAGCGTAGTGCAGCGTGGTGTTGAGCAGCGAGTAGAGCAGCACGAAGAGCCAGTCCGTAGGGCGGCGTACGGCCAGCGGACGGCGGGCCGCACGGGCGACGCCCAGCAGGATGAGTCCCGACAGGCAGAAGCGGATGCCGGCAAACAGCATCTTGCTGCCGGTCATCTCGGGGGTGATGCCGAACTCCTGGAAGCCGAGTTTGATGAGCGGGTAGGCCCATCCCCACACGACGGCTGCCGTGAGGGCGAATACGGCTACCCACACCGGGTGCCGGAAGAGGCCGGCGGCGGGGGCCGGCTGTGGTTGGTGGTCTGTCATAAGTCTTGCGGTTGGGGTTGGAAAACGGAGACAAAGGTAGGACAATTCGGGCAGAACCCGAAGCGGCGGGACGTTTTTTTTGCCGTGCGGCGGGCCGCCCGGCGGGAGGTAAAAACGGGTTGCCCTGGAATCACTTCCCGGACAACCCTGCGATGAAAATTTATGAATAAAAACAGTGTGCGGATGTCATTCTGTGCCTCCGCCCAGAGCATGGTACAGGTTGACCACGCCCTGCAGCTCGCTGAAGCGGTTGGCCACCTGGGTGAGCCGCGCTTCCAACAGGCTCTGGCGGGCGGTGAGCACGTCCAGATAGGTGGCGGTGCCGTGCTGCATGAGCAGGCTGCTGGCGGTGCAGGCCTTGTCGAGGGCGGCTATCTGCCGCTCGAAGAGTTCGGCCTTGGCGTGCGCCGTCTGGCACTGCTCTAAAGCCTCGTTCACCTCGGTGCCGGCGGTCAGCAGGGTCTGCTCGAAGCCGAGGCGTGCCTCTTCCTGCTGCGCCTTGGCTATCTTGAGCTGTCCGGCCAGCTGTCCCCGCGCAAACAGCGGTTGGGTGAGGGAGCCTACGGCCGAGGCCAAGAACTTGGCGGGGTTGCTGATGAGGGCACCCGACGAGTTGCTCCAGCCAGCCGTGCCGCTCAGGGTGATGGAGGGGTAGAAAGCAGAACGGGCGGCCTGTGTGGCATAGAACGCCTGCTCTACGGAGCGTTGGGCCATCCGCACGTCAGGCCGGTGGCTCAGCAGCTCCATGGGGATGCCGGTAGAGAGGGTGGCGGGCAGTGTCTGCGTCTCTATCCGTCCGCGCCCGATGGGGCCGGGCGTGCGGGCCAGCAGCAGGGCCAGCGTGTTCTCCACCTGGTTGCGCTGCTCCTTCAGGTCGAGGGTGGCGCTGCACACGGCGTAGTAGGCCGCTTCAATCTGGGCCACGGCGGTCTCGTTGGCCTGTCCGGCCTGCATCAAGGCCTGGATGGAGGCCAGGCTTTCCTGCCACGAAGTCTGGGTCTCGGTGGCGATGTCCACCTGCGCGTCCAGCATGAGCAGGGTGTAGTAGGTGTTGGCGATGCCGGCTATCAGCTGGGTGCGCACGGCCTGCCGGTAGTCCTGGCTCTGGGCCAGGGCAGCCTGCGCCTGGCGTTTGGCGTTGCGCAGCTTGCCGAAGAGGTCCAGCTCCCAGTTGGCGGTGACGGGCAGCGTATAGGTCTGTATGGCCTTCGAGCGGTCGAAGCTGCTCACCACGCCTTGCGGCGAGAGGGCCAGGGAGGGCAGGTACGCCAGCTTGGACGACAGCAGGACGGCCTCGGCCTCCTTCACCTTGAGCTGGGCGGTGCGGTAGTCGGTGTTCCGCTCCAGCCCTTCCCGGATAAGGTCGGCCAGCTGCGGGTCGGTGAACATTTCCTGCCAGCCGAGCGTGCCCAGCGAGGCGCTGTCGGTCGGGGTGACACCGGTGCCGAACAGCTGTTCGGGCACTTCGGTCACCGGATGGTATTTGTCGTAGATGCCACAGCTGCCGAGCGTGACACCGAGGGCGGCTATGACGGATAGTTGTTGTATTCTTCTCATGAGGTTACACGTTATGTTGCTTTTCTTCATTGTTGCGTCTTATTTCCTGCAAGGTCTGTTCGTCGGCCTCCACTTCCATCGGCTTGCGCACCTTTTCCTGCAGGTACTCGAAGACGATGTAGAACACGGGCACCACAAACAGCAGGGCCAGTGTGCCGATGGCCATACCGCCCACGACACCTGTACCGAGCGACGAGTTGCCGTTGGCGCCGGCGCCGGTAGAGAACATCAGCGGCAGCATACCGAAGATCATGGTGAGCACGGTCATCAGGATGGGGCGCAGGCGCACCTGGGCGGCGGTGTAGGCCGACTCAATGATGCCCATGCCCTTGCGGCGGCGTTCTACGGCGAACTCTGTGATGAGGATGGCCGTTTTGGCCAGCAGGCCGATGAGCATGATGACACCCGTCTGCAGGTAGATGTTGTTCTCCAGTCCGAACAGCTTGGCGAAGAGGAACGAGCCCATCAGACCGAAGGGAACGGACAGGATGACCGCCCAGGGGATGAGGAAGCTCTCGTAGAGGCAGACCAGGATGAGGTAGATGAGGAACACGCAGATTCCGTAGATGAATACCGTACCCGAACCGCTGGCGTTGTTGGCCTCCTCACGCGCCATGCCGCCGTACTCATAGCCGTAGCCGGAGGGGAGGGTGGCGTGCACCACTTCGTCAATGGCCTGCTGTGCCTCACCCGAGGAGTAGCCTTCGGCCACATTCACGTTCACGGTGATGGAGCTGTAGAGGTTGAAGCGGTTGTCGGTTTCCGGTCCCAGCACGGGCTTCACCGTGGCGTACTGGCTGACGGGGGCCATCTCCGTGCCGTTGCGCAGGTAGAGGTTCTTCAGCGAGTTCTCGTCCAGGCGGTACTGCGGGTCGGCCTGCAGCATGACGCGGTAGACCTTGCCGAACTGGTTGTAGTTGCTCACGTAGGCACCGCCGCAGTAGGACCCGATGACATCGAGCACCGAAGCGGGGGAGATGCCGGCCCGCTTGCACTTGGCGGCATCCACGTCGATGCTGTACTGGGGGAAGTTCATGGCATACGAGGTGTAGGCCATGGCGATTTCGGGACGCTGGTTCAGGGCGCCGAGGAACTGCATCACATTCCGGTAGAACACAGCCTTCTCGCCGCCCGTCTTGTCCTGCATGTTCAGCTCGATGGCGTTACCCATACCGTAGCCGGGCACCATGGCGGGTTGGAAACAGAACACCTGTGCCTCCTTGATGCCGGCAAACTGCATGTTGAGCCGCATCATCACGGCGTTGGCGGTGTGTTCCTCGCCTTTGCGCTCGCTCCAGTCCTTCAGACGGATGATGCTCAAGCCGTAGGAGGTGCCTTGGCCCGAGAGGAAGCCGTAGCCGCTCACGCGCTGGTAGTGCTCTATTTCGGGGGTTTCCTTCAGGATGGCCTCCACCTTGTCCATGATCTGTACGGTCTCTTTCAGCGTGTTGCCCGGGGCGGTGCTCACGTTCACCATGATGACACCCTGGTCCTCCTGCGGCACGAGGCCGGTCTTGGTGGTCCTCATCAGCCATACCAGCAGCACGGCGGTGGCCACGAGCGAGGCCCACACCATCCAGCGGTGGTGGATGAAGAACATCACGCCGCGCTTGTACTTGCCCATGATGGCGTTGAAGGAGGCGTTGTAGGCTGCCTTCACCTGTCCGTTGATGCTCTTCGCGCTCTTGGTGCCGTCGCTCGGACGCATGATCAGCGCACAGAGGGCAGGGCAGAGTACGAGGGCGGAAATCATGGAGATACCTACGGAGGTGGCCATGGTGATACCGAACTGGGTGTAGAAGATACCCGACGTGCCGCCCATGAAGGTGACGGGGATGAACACCGCCATGAACACGAACGTACACGACACGATGGCCATGGTCACATCGCCCATCGCGTCTTTCGTCGCCTGGTAGGGAGAGGTGTAGCCCGCGTCGAATTTGGCCTGCACGGCCTCGACCACCACGATGGCGTCATCGACCACCGTACCGATGGCGAGCACCAGGGCGAACAGCGTCAGGATGTTCAGACTGAAGCCGGCGGCCACGAGGCAGGCGAAGGTACCGATGAGCGACACGATGATGGAGATGGACGGGATGAGCGTACTCTTGAAGTCCTGCAGGAAGAAGTACACCACCAGGATCACGAGGATGATGGCGATGACGAGGGTCTCGACCACATTATGGATGGAGGCGAACAGGAAGTCGTTGGAGGACATCATGGTGACGAACTCCGTGCCGGTGGGCAGGTCCTTGCCCATGCGCTCCAGCTCGGCGGCAATCTGCTTGTTCACGGCGGTGGCGTTCGAGCCGGCCACCTGGAACACGATGAAGGTACACGAGGGGTTGCCGTCCATCGTGCTCTGGAAGCTGTAGCTCAGCGTGCCCAGTTCCACCCGTGCCACGTCCTTGAGGCGCAGCACCGGTCCGTCTTCCCGGGCCCGTACCACGATGTTGCGGAACTCGTCGGCATCCTTCAGCCGGCCACGGTACTTCATGGTGAACTGGAAGGTGTTCGCCGAGTTCTCGCCCAGCGAGCCGGTGGGGGCCACGATGTTCTGTTCGCCCAGCACGGCGGTGATGTCCGACGGCACCAGCCCGTACTGCGCCATGCGCTCGGGGTTGAGCCAGATGCGCATACTGTAGGTGTCGCCCAGCGCCATCACATCGCCCACGCCCTGCACACGCTTGATTTGCGGCACTACGTTGATGTCCAGGTAGTTGTCCAGAAAGGTCTGGTCATACTTCCCGTCGGTGGCCACCAATGAGCCAATCTGCAGGAAGCTGGTCTGCTGCTTGTTGGTGGTGACACCGATCTTGGTGACCTCGGCGGGCAGCAGTCCCTGCGCCTTGCTGACGCGGTTCTGCACGTTCACCGCCGCCATGTCGGGGTCGGTGCCCTGCTTGAAATACACCTGGATGCTGGCCGTACCGGCGTTGGTGGCGGTAGAGGTGATGTACATCATGTTCTCCACCCCGTTGATGCTCTCCTCCAGCGGCATGATGACGGAGTTCATCACCGCCTCGGCATCGGCACCCGTATAGCTGGCCTCTACCTGCACGGTGGGCGGCGCGATGTCGGGGTACTGCTCCACCGGGAGCGACACGAGGGATATCAGTCCGATGGCGACAATCAGGATAGAGATGGCGATGGCCATGGACGGTCGTTTGATGAATATGTTTCCTTTCATATCTTATGTTCTTGTGTTCAGAGTTGTTCCAGTTACTTCACTTGTGCCCCTTCGCGCACCAGGCCGGCCCCTTTGGCGACGATTTCCTCGCCCGGCTGCAGGCCCGAGAGCACTACATATTCACGTCCGTCGTTGAGGCTGGCCACCTCGATGAGGGTAGAGACGGCCTTCCCGTCCACCACCTTGTACACCAAGGTCTTGTCCTGCATCCGCACGGTGGCCTCCTGGGGGATGACGATGCAGTTCTTGTAGACGGAGGGCACCAGCAGCGTGCCCGAAGCGCCGCTGTGGAGCAGGCGGCCGGCATTGTCGAAGGCGGCACGGGCGGTGACGGTACCCGTCTGGCGGTCGATGACACCACTGATGCTCTCAATGCGTCCCTTCGTGCCGTAGAGGGTTTGGTCGTTCAGCTGCAGCTCCACTTCGGGCAGGCTCTTCACCGCCTCCTCCATCGAGCCGTGCTCGCGCGTGTAGGCCAGCAGCTGGTTCTCGGTCATCGAGAAATAGACGTACATGGTCGAATTGTCTGATACGGTGGTCAGCGGCTGGGGCAGGGAGGGGCCTACCAATGCGCCTACACGATAGGGCAGCGCGCCGGCCACACCGTCGCAGGGAGCCTTCACTTCGGTGTACGACAGGTTGTTGCGGGCGTTCAGCTCCTGCGCCTCTGCCTGTGCCACCTGGGCCTGTGCCGAGTAGTAAGCATTCTCCACGGTCTGCAGGTTCACTTCCGAGATGACTTTGCTGGCATACAGCTCCTTGCTGCTGTTGTAGTTCAGCTCGGCCGTGCGCAGGGCTGCCTTGGCCGCCTTCACGTTGGCGGTGGCGGTGGCGAGGGCCGCCTTATAGGGTACCTGGTCAATGACAAACAATACCTGTCCGCGGCGTACCTTCTCGCCCTCGGCGATGCAGAGCTGCTGGATGGTACCTGATACTTGCGGGTAGATGTCGATGTCCTGCCGTCCGCGGATGGTGGCGGAGTAGTGTTCTGACAGTTCCTTGTCGGCTGCCGACACCGTCATGATGTCATAGCCGCCTGCCTGGGGGGCGGGGGCAGCCTGTTTGCACGAGGCAGCGAGGGCGGACAAGCCGGCCATCACTGCAATGTGGAGGATGTTTTTGTTCATAATTCCTGTTTTATAGTTTGATACCTTAAAAAAATTTGCTGCAAAAGTAATGTTTTGGTCAGAAATGTCGGTTGTCAGTCCATCATAAGAAATGGTCAATCTATCATCAGTCCGGTCTGATACGACAAATGGACAAGCTTTTATCCTTTTTAGAACGTTTCCACTCCGGCATTAAGCCGTATTTTTGTGCCACATCAAAATAAAAATAGAGAGATATGGAGACAGACAAGAAGAACCCCGTGCAGATAGGGATGGACAGCTTGAAGAAAGCGGAATGCTTGTGGTACAATGATGGCGATTACGCATTGGCCGATTTGGGCTGCCAGTTTGACGGGGGCCGGTCCGTGCGTTTGGAGATGTTCATGCTGGTAGGATGTCTCGAGGGGCGTTTCTCGATAACGCTCAACGGCACTCGGTACGAGGTGGACGAGGGGGCGCTGCTGTGCTGTGTGCCGGGCATGGTGCTCGATGCCTACGCTCCCAGTGCGGATGTGAAGGGCTGTGTGTTGTGCATGTCACTGAACACCCGCCTGGATACGTTTGGCAAAAATCCCGAGCTGTGGCGGTTGCTGGGCCGTATGCACGACTGCCCGCTGTTCCGTCCCGACCCGCAGGAGCGGGGATTGTTCCGCCAGTACGGGCGGCTGATTACCCGGCGGTTAGAGGATCCATCGCGCCCCTTTGGCCGTGAGGTCATCTCGTCCCTGCTGCGGACGATGATTTTTGAGGTGTTGGCCAGTTTTGTCGGGCAGCAGGAGGCCTCGGAAGACAGACAGATGCGCCAGCAGGACATCCTGTTCCAGCGTTTCCTGGGGCTGTTTGTGTCGCAGGGGGTCAAATCCCGCCGGGTGGAGTGGTACAGTGACCAGCTGTGCGTGTCGGCCAAATACCTGTCGGCGGTGTGCAAGCAGGTCAGCGGCAAGACGGCCTTCTATTGGGTCAATCAGTTCGTGCTGGCCGATGTGCGCTATCAGCTGAAGCATACCGACCGGTCGCTGAAGGAGGTGGCGGACTATCTGGAGTTCCCCAATCCGTCGTTTTTCGGAAAGTTCGTGCGGCGGCACGAAGGTTGCTCGCCAGGTGAGTTGCGCCAGCGTCTGCGCCATGGCAAAGACGTGCCTACGGTTCCCGGCGGGGAGGACCGCCCTGTCTGAGGCCGGGGAGGAGGGGGCGGTACGTCCCTCGGCGGCATCTACCCCCGTAGGCATACGTCCCTCGATGGCATCTACCCCCGTATCATCGCCCTTTGGTCATTCCTCGCTCCGCTCCGGGTGGCGGCAGGGCGGTCTTCAGTGACGACGGCCTTCGGTCATCAGTGAAGGCGGCGGCCGGTCGTCACTGAAGGGTCATTTGCGGCTGCGGGCGGCGTAGGCCTGCCGGTCTTTGACGATGGCCGCAAAATGGTCCATGGCCCATTGCACCATAGGCCGGCAGGCCTCCATGAACGAGCGGGCCCGCGGTGTCAGCACATACTCTGTGCGTGGCGGGACCTCGGCAAAGACCGTTCGGATCAGGAATCCGTCTGCTTCCAGGTTTCGCAGGGTGGCGGTCAGCATTTTTTGTGAGATGTCCGGCAGTGCCTTGCGCAAGTCGGCGAAACGCATGGGGCGGTCGTGGCAGAGCAGCTGGTGCATGAGCAATAAAGACCATTTGTCGCCCACCCGTGCCAGGATGTTGCGCACGGGACAGTCAGGAAACAGCGTTTCCTTCAAGCGGAGGTCCTTTCCCTTTTCCATAGTGTCGGTGGCCTCCTTCTCTTTAGGGCTCTATCACGCCGTCGGTCATGGTGTACTGCTCCAGCGACCCTTCTTTGCCCTGGATGCAGAGGTAGACCAGCGTTTCGCTGCCTTCACACCGCAGTTGGCGGCTCACGGCCGGCTCCACGCGCACGATGCTGCCCGAAGCCACGCCCACCTCATGTCCGTCGAGCAGCAGGGTCCCCCGTCCGCTCACGATGAGGTAGACTTCCTCGTTCTGCCGGTGGTGGTGGAAGAACGGCACGCTCTCGCCAGGTTCCAGCGAGCCTATTGACACCTCGACAGAGGTGGTTCCCAGTACGTCTTTCACGAATGCCTTCCCCCGGAAAGAGGCAAGGTCGCCCGCAGTGGCCACGCTGTAGCCGGCTGCCGATGGCTGAATGTTCAGTTTTTCCATTTGTCAGGTTGTTTAAAGAATGATTGATGCCGCAAAATTACCGGTTGCGGGGGAGATGTGCAAGAAGACACCCTTCGGAAAGCAAGTAACCCGCAGGTAACCATTGTTGGAAATCAGTGGCTTGCGCCAGTAGGATTTATGGATTGCTAACACAAGGGCTACGGGCTGGGTACTGTGTGCGCCAGCACTGCCCGACCGTTCAACAGGCATGGTGCAGGCGGAACAGATGCCGTCAGGCAGGTGGACCTCCTCCGGTAGCCGTATGCGGAGAAACGTCCTCGAAACGTATGCAATCGCAGGAAATCGTCTGCCCGCCTCTGTCCGCCGCCCTACCTTTGTGGCGTCCTTCAGCAGTCATTGTGGGAGACTCTGGCAGGGTCGTGGCTCTAATGATCCTCTAATATGCCTCCCAAATGCCTCCCAAGTGCCTCTAATGTTTCTCTAATCTGGAATTAGAGGATGATTAGAGAACGATTAGAGAGTGATTAGAGAATGATTAGAGCCACTTGGGAGGCACGACGGAAGAACAGGTTCCCCAAATAGACAGAACGGCCTTTTTTTAGTTAAACGCAGTTAATTTTCCTGATTGCTTACCGGGGTAATTGTGCGATTGTTTGTGCGAAAAGTGTTATATTTGCCATAGGAAGTAGTTGAGTGGGTCACTCTCTACTAAGGTAGTCATTTTTGCCTTAGTAACTACTTCCTATTTTATTTTTGCCCAAAACGTTTAGGACACTATTGCATTCAGACATATAAAGCGAAAATGGTATCAAGTATGGCGAATTAGGGTTGCTACCAAAGAGCAAGCATATCTGTCTGGTACAAGTCTTTCTACCAAGTGATTATTTTATCCACAATGGCTTGCTGTTCCGTACTACTACGTCTCAGATAGATTCGTGTCGTTTCAATACTCTCGTGTCCCATCAAATCGGCAAGGAGAGAAATGTCATTGAACT
>CAMAFR010000036.1 GCA_945833835.1 uncultured Bacteroides sp. | reverse complement strand
TTCCATTTGTGGAACGTGCGCTTCAGCAATTCCTCACCGCCACTAAGGTCAACATTGTCCATCCATTGGCGGTTGAGTTCCTCAAATGTTATCTTCCGTGCCTTGTAGATTGTATCCACTATCCACACGAGCTTGTTTGTTTGATTCAGTGCCATATATCATCCATTTTATATACCAATACGAATTTGATGCAAAATTATTGTGCAGGTGTGCCATTTTCGTTCACACCATGCTGCAATTTTCATTGAGGATTACCTCTACCCCCTTCTCACCGATACGGTGCCGGAAGTAGACCTATTCAGACGATGCACAAGGGCCAACGTGCCGAAAGCCTCCAGACCGCAAAAGTACTGGTAGTAGGCGTTCTCCGTAAACTGCAGCATACCTGCTCGTCGGATACATTGCGCAGATGCTTCAGCATAAGCAAGCCTGTCATCAGGCGGATAGGCTTGGGAGGGCGACCGTTGTCCGGACTGAAGAGTGGAGCAAAAAACCTCTCGAAAAGAGACCAGTCGACCATGTTTGCCAACTTGAACAGCGGCTCGCTTGGAATCCTGCATGGTTTCCAAGTCCCAGAAAAACGATGCTTGACGGCTATTGGATGATGGTTTATACATAGCTGATTTGCAAGATTTTACTATGCAAAGATACCAAATCTTGTGGACATGTGGAAATTCCAAGACACTTATTTTATTGGAATACAATAAGTTAGAGCCTTTTTAAGGCTCGACTATTTTCATACGGACACCTGTAAAGAATAGGCCTGAACACTTGACAAACAGGACTTCGGATGCTATCTTTGCAGTCTGCAGAGAGCGTTCGGATGACGTCGGACAATCGTCTGACGGGTATCGGACAACTGTCGGACAGCTGTCAGACACTTGTCCGACAACATGCGGAAACCCGTCGAAGACCGGCTACGGCACTTCCGAACGCCACTGAATGACCTTTTTTGTTTCACCTAAAACCCTTCTCTTATCATGACGATTCTTTATGACTGGTTTGCAACCCCCAAAACCGATGCGGACGGCAAGACCACCCTCCATGCACGTCCCTGCTTCAACGGCACCACCGACACCGAAGCCCTTGCCAGACGGATACAGAAACACACATCGCTCACCGTGGGCAACATCCTGTCGGTGCTGAGCGAGCTGAACGCTGCGATTGGCGAGGAGCTGGGGAACGGACGGCAGGTACACCTTCGTGGATTGGGCTATTTTGCGCCGACACTAAGCGTGGCGGACGAGGTGACCGCCGACATGAAGCCGCAGCAGCGGAACCGGTTGGTGCGCTTCAAAAGCGTCAGCTTCCGGCCCGACAAAGCCTTGCGGGCCTCTATCGGCACGCCCGACCTGCTCCAGACACATTGGGAGGCACACTCGCTAACACATTCGGAAGAGGAGACCGAGCGGCTGCTGACCGAGTTTTTCGAGAAACACCGGTTCCTCACACGGCGGGATCTGCAATTCCTGCTGGGGCTGAAAAAAACGGCCGCCTGCAGCCTGCTCCAGACGCTGACGGCAGAAGGGCGGCTGCAAAACCTGGGCAGCACACGCCAGCCCGTGTATGTGCCGGCTCCGGGATGCTTCGGCACCGCTCCGGAATAAGCAAAAGGGTGTGCCTCCACCCGATGGCAAACATCCGGATGGGGGCACACCCTCTTTCAATAGCCGGCAGGAGCCGGGGCGAGAGCCGTCAGGAGGCCTTCTTTTCCTTCACCTCCGCATGGGCCTCGACCACATTCACCACATAGTCGCCCAACTTTTCGCATTCGCCGATGAGGTCCATATAATGTACCCCCATCTGGTAATCGTAGTTCTTCTCGTTGACGTCTATCAGGTTCTGGTTCTTCAACTGGTTGCGATAGTTGTTGATTTCATTCTCCAGGTTGAACGACTTGTTCACGTCCACCACATGGTGCACATCCTTCACCAGCTTAATCATCTGCTCCAGGGCGGCATCCGTCAGACGGAACATTTCCTTGATGTGGGCATACTGGCTCTCGGTAAAGTCTTCGTTGCAACGGCGTTTGTGGTTGATGGTGCGCGCCAGGTTGTAACAGCTGTCACCGATACTTTCAATCTCGGTCACTTCGCGGAGCATCTCCTGTATCTGCACCTTACTTTCGGCACTCAAGCGACCTTCTGAAACCATCGTCAGATAGTTCGCAATCTCCAGCTCCATGTTGTCACTGATGTTCTCATACTTCTCGATACGGCTGAACAGCTTGTTGAAGTCGTTCTCGTTCTCCGTATGCAACAGCTCGGGCACCATGCGGAACATACGGTGGGTACGCTCTGCAAAAAGGTTGATTTCCTTGCGTGCCTGCAGGATGGAGAGCTCTGACGTTGACAGCAGACCGCCAGTGATGAACTGCAAACGGTATTCTTCCTCGGTCTCTCTGGAAACGATGATGCGGCACACAATCTTCTCGATAAGGTGAACGAACCAAATCAGGATCAACACGTTGCACACATTGAAGCAGCTATGGAAGGCCGACAGCTTGAACGAGACGGCCACGGCCGGATCGTTGGACACGCCCATAAAGTCGTCTACAATCCAGTCTACGGCAGACAGGAACGGGCGGAAGATGACCAGCACCCAGATGACACCGAACACGTTGAACACCATGTGTGCCAGGGCAGCCCGGCGTGCCGAGGTGTTGGCCGTAAGAGCGGCCAGATTGGCGGTAATCGTCGTACCGATGTTCTCGCCCAATACCAACGCCGCACCCAGCTCAAAGTTAATCCAACCATTGGCACACATAATCAAAGTGATGGCCATGGTGGCGGCCGAAGCCTGGACAATCATGGTGAGCACGGTGCCAATGAGCACAAACAGCAGAACCGAGCCATAGCCCATGTCGGTATAATTCTGCACGAACGCCAGCATATCAGGATTGGCACCCAAATCGGGAGCGTTGTTTTTCAGCAAGTCAAGCCCCATGAACAAGAAAGAAAAACCGAAGATGAATTCACCGACCGATTTGCGGCTGCTTTTTTGAGAGAAAAGAAGTGGAATACCGATTGCCAGAAGAGGCAGAGAGAAAGCAGAGACAGAGACTTTAAACCCTAAGGCCGAAATAATCCAGGCCGTGACCGTCGTACCGATATTGGCACCCATAATCACCCCGATGGACTGGGACAAGGTGAGCAAACCCGCATTCACAAAACTTACCACCATAACGGTAGTCGCCGAAGAAGACTGGATGAGCGCCGTTATCAGTACACCGGTCAATACCCCCGTGACCCGATTGGTCGTCATCGCTGTTAAGATACTCCGAAGCCGGTCGCCCGCAAACTTCTGCAATCCCTCACTCATGATTTTCATTCCGTACAGGAAAAGCGCCAAGGAACCCAGCAGCTTTAAAAAATCATAAAAAGTATATTCCATTTGGTTTTTTTTAAAACAGCCACCGGGTCCCAATTGTTTTTATTTCGTAAATTAAAGCCCAGAAGCCTATGATTAGTAACAAATATTACAACTATGCTACAAATATATTGCAAAAACGTTAATTCTGCAAAAGATTTTCCCGAAGGAAGTACACTTTTGGATATTTATAATGGTTTTAATTTACAGATGCCCTACGGACCGGTCAGCGCCAAGGTCAACAACAAGGTAG
Source organism: uncultured Bacteroides sp. (assembly GCA_945833835.1). Taxonomy (GTDB): domain Bacteria; phylum Bacteroidota; class Bacteroidia; order Bacteroidales; family Bacteroidaceae; genus Phocaeicola. Next base: position 23,102 of record CAMAFR010000036.1, on the reverse strand, counting down.
AGAGCCTGGATTTCCGTACCTATTACAACAAAGACATCGAGTTTCTGGACATTACCAGCTCATCGGGGATGCGCACGTATGTACGCTCGCTCTGCTTCATCCTCGTCAAGGCCGTAGAAGACCTCTACCCCAACGGGCAAATCATCCTGGAGCATCCGGTGTCGAAAGGCTACTTCTGCAACCTGCGCATCGACCGCGGCATCGGGCTGGACGACGCCACCCGCATCAAGCAGCGTATGCAGGAAATCATCCAAGCCGACCTGCCTTTCGAGCACTTCGAGCGACGCACCGACGAAGTGGTACGCCTGTTCCGCCAGAAAGGGATGGAGGACAAGGTACGCCTGCTGGAGACCTCCGGCCAGCTGTACTCCTCTTATTATAAGTTGGGCGACACCATCGACTGCTACTACGGGAGCCTGGTGCCCTCCACCGGCTACATCCACCTGTTCGACATTGTGAAATACTACAACGGCCTGCTGCTGCGCATCCCCGACAAGCACGAGCCTTCCAAACTGGAAGAGGTGGTCAAGCAAGAAAAGATGCTCGAAGTATTCGCCGAGTACCACCGCTGGAACCATATTCTGGGCATCAGCACGGTGGGCGACCTGAACGAGGCCTGCCTCAAAGGATACGCCACCGAGCTCATCAACCTCTCGGAAGCCCTACAGGAAAAGAAGATTGTCCGCATAGCCGACGAAATCAGCCACCGGGAGGAAAACGGCCAACGTGTCAAGCTGGTACTGATCTCGGGGCCTTCCTCGTCGGGCAAGACCACCTTCAGCAAACGGCTCAGCATCCAGCTGATGACCAACGGACTGAAACCTTACCCCATCTCCTTAGACGACTACTTCGTGAACCGCGACGACACACCGCTCGACGAGAACGGGCAACGAGACTTTGAGTCGTTGTACGCCCTTGACCTTCCCTACTTCGAAGCCGACCTGCAATCGCTCCTCGACGGCCAGGAAATCGAGCTGCCGCGCTTCAACTTCACGACCGGCCAACGGGAGATGAGCGGCAAACGGCTCCGGCTGACCGATGACATGATCTTGGTGCTGGAAGGCATCCATGCGCTGAACCCTGCCCTCACCCCCAACATCCCCAACGCCAACAAATATAAAATCTATGTGTCGGCGCTGACCACCATCCTGCTCGACAACCACAATTACATCCCCACCACCGACAACCGGCTGCTGCGCCGCATCATCCGCGACTACCAGTACCGGAACTATTCAGCCGAACAGACCATCGCCCGCTGGCCAAGCGTGCGGGCCGGCGAGGACAAATGGATCTTCCCCTTCCAGGAGAATGCCGACGCCATGTTCAACTCGGCACTGCTGTTCGAGCTGGCCGTCTTGAAAAGCCACGTCGAACCCATCTTGCGGAATGTGCCCAACCGTTGTCCGGAGTACTCGGAGGCCAAACGCCTGCTGCGCTTCCTTTCTTATTTCACCTCCGTGCGCGAGACCGACCTGCCGCCGACCTCGTTGCTGCGCGAGTTTCTGGGAGGAAGCAGCTTCCGGTATTGAGAAAATTCGTACTTTTGCGTACCAAACAGAACTGATATGACAAGCAATTCACGCCAAATACAGACCCAGGCCCAACAGCAGGTGCAGACCCTCTCACCGCAGCAGATACTGGCCGTCAAGCTGTTGGAACTACCCACCGTAGAACTGGAAGAACGGGTACGCTCCGAGCTGCTGGACAATCCGGCACTGGAAGAAGGAAAGGACACCCCCGACGAGCATGACAGCGAGCCGGAATATAATACCGACGAGAACGGCGACCCCCTGCCGGACAGCAGCGAGGACCTCTCGCTGGGCGACTACCGGACGGAGGATGACATCCCCGACTACAAGCTGCGGGAGCACAACCGCTCGGCCAACGACACGCCCGAAGAGATACCGTTCTCGGACAGCATCTCCTTCTACGAGACCCTGAAGGAGCAGCTGGACATGCAGCAGCTGACGCCCGAAGAGAAACAGCTGGGCGAATACCTCATCGGCTCGTTGGACGATGACGGCCTGCTGCGCAAAAGCCTGGAATCACTGGCCGACGAGCTGGCCATCTACCAGGGGGTCAACACTACCCCCGATGAGCTGGAACGCATCCTGACGGTCATCCAGGAGTTCGACCCCGCCGGCATCGGCGCCCGCAACCTGCAGGAATGCCTGCTGCTGCAAATAGCCCGCAAGGAAGACTCGCCCCTGAAACAGACAGAGACCGACATCATCAGCAAATGCTGCGACGACTTCACCAAGAAGAACAAGGAGAAGATTCTGCAAAAGCTGGATATCTCTGAGGAACTCTACAACAAGGCCGTCGGCGAGCTGACCAAACTGAACCCCCGGCCGGGCAGCTCGCTGGGAGAGACCATCGGGAAAAACATGCAGCAAATCATTCCCGACTTTCTGGTGGACACCGACGAAGACGGCACCATCACGCTGACCCTGAACAACCGGAATGTCCCCGAACTCCGGCTGAGCCGGGAGTTTACCGAAATGCTCGACGAACATACCCGTAACCGGGCCAACCAGAGCAAGGAGTCGAAAGACGCGCTGCTGTTCCTGAAGCAGAAGGTGGACGCGGCGCAAGGGTTCATCAACGCCGTCAAACAACGCCAGCAGACCCTGACGAGCACCATGCAGGCCATCATCGACCTGCAACGCCCCTTCTTCGAGGAAGGCGACGAATCCTTGCTCCGCCCCATGATACTGAAAGACGTCGCCGAACGGGCCAAACTGGACATCTCCACCATCTCACGGGTGAGCAACAGCAAATACGTCCAGACCAACTTCGGTATCTATCCGCTGAAGTACTTCTTCGGCGACGGCTACACCACAGAGAGCGGCGAGGAAATGTCCGTGCGTGAAATCAAACGCATCCTCAAGGAATGCATCGCCGGCGAAGACAAGGCAAGGCCATACACCGACGACGAACTGGCCGACCTGCTCAAGGAGCAGGGCTACCCCATCGCCCGGCGCACCATCGCCAAATACCGCCAACAGCTGAACATACCGGTGGCCCGACTCAGAAGATAAGCCCCCTGCCCCAGCCAACGGGACGACACCCTGACGGCCCGGCCACCCCAACCCCCAATGACACCCCTAAAAGAATGTATATGCACCCGACCAGCATTCCCGACGAACTGACTTACCATGAGCCCGACCCTTACCGCCCCGCCCGCGAACGGGGCGGCCTGTACTTAGTGGCACGCATCATCTCGGCTGTCTTCACGCCGTTCATGGTGCCGTTCATCGCCTTTGTCCTGCTGCTGTTCCTCACCTACCTGCGCATCTTCCCGATGCAGTACAAGCTGACCATCCTGGGCATGGTGTACAGCTTCACCATCTTCCTCCCCATGCTCTCCATCTATATTTTCCAGAAAATCAACGGATGGGGCATCAAGGAGCTGAGCGACCGCGAGAAGCGCTTCATCCCCTACGGACTGACCATCCTCTGCTATGTGGGCTGCCTCATCACGATGCAGCGCATCCACCTGCCACGCTACCTGTGCGGCATCATCGCCGCCACCCTGCTGTGCATGGTCATCTGTACGGCCATCAACCTGAAATGGAAAATCAGTACCCACATGGCCAGCAGCGGACTCATGGTGGGCGGACTGCTGTCTTACAGCTTTCTCTTCCAGTTCAACCCCGTGTGGTGGCTGTGCGGATTCATCCTGCTGTCGGGCATGTTGGGCTCAGCCCGCATCATCCTGCGCCAACACACGCTGAACGAAGTGGGCGGCGGTTTTTTCGTCGGAATGTTTTGTGGTGTCATCGGAATTTTGTTTATTTGAATCACTATCAGTATTAACCCCTTAATATCATAAGATTATGAATTTCCCAACCAACATCAAGTACACAAGCGAACATGAATGGATCCGCCTGGAAGGCGACGAGGCCTACGTAGGCATTTCCGACTATGCTCAGGACCAGCTGGGCGACATCGTATTTGTAGACATCCCTACCGAAGGCGAAACCCTGGCGAAAGGGGACACTTTCGGTACGATTGAAGTGGTGAAGACCGTTTCGGACCTGTTCATGCCGGTAGGAGGCGAAGTCATCGAAATCAACCCCAACCTGGAAGACCAACCCGAACTGGTCAACAAAGACCCCTACGGCGAAGGCTGGCTCATCCGCATCAAGCCTACCGACGTGACGGACATGGACGACCTGCTCGACGCAGCAGCCTACAAACAGCTTATCAACGAATAAGCAGGACAAACGTTCCGGCGAAAACGCCGGAACAGTTTACATTATATATAAGGAACAAAGAAACATGAAACCTATCGTAAGTATCATCATGGGCAGCACGTCTGACCTGCCCGTCATGGAAAAGGCCGCCCAGCTGCTCAACGAGATGGAGGTGCCTTTTGAAATGAATGCCTTGTCGGCCCACCGCACACCGGCAGAAGTGGAACGGTTCGCCAAAGAGGCTGCTGGCCGTGGCCTCAAGGTCATCATTGCCGCAGCCGGCATGGCCGCCGCACTGCCCGGAGTCATTGCCGCCAACACGACACTGCCCGTCATTGGAGTGCCCGTAAAAGGATCTGTCCTCGACGGTGTGGACGCATTGTACTCCATCCTACAGATGCCTCCCGGCATCCCGGTAGCGACGGTCGCCATCAACGGAGCCATGAACGCCGCCATCCTGGCCGTACAAATGCTGGCACTCGCCGACGAGGCACTGGCACAGAAATTCGCCGCCTACAAGGAAAGCCTGAAGAACAAGATTGTGAAAGCCAACGAAGCGCTGAAAGAAGTCAAATATACCTACAAGACCAACTAATGGATTACTTCAACTATTCACGCCGCAAGGCCAGTGAGGTAAACGTGGGTGCCACTCCGATGGGAGGCACCCACCCTATCCGTATCCAGAGCATGACCAACACGGTGACCATGGATACCGAAGCCTGTGTGGAACAGGCCAAACGCATCATAGAGGCCGGGGGAGAATACGTCCGCCTCACCACACAGGGTGTGCGCGAGGCCGAGAACCTGAAGAACATCAATATCGGCCTACGGTCGGAAGGCATCGACACCCCCCTCATCGCCGATGTCCATTTCAATCCCAACGTGGCCGATGTGGCCGCCCTCTATGCCGAAGGGGTCCGCATCAACCCCGGCAACTACGTGGATGCCGCCCGCACCTTCAAGCAACTGGACTATACCGATGAGGAATATGCGGCCGAAATCCAGAAGATACGCCACCGGTTCGTGCCCTTTCTGAACATCTGCAAGGCCAACCATACCGCCATCCGCATTGGTGTCAACCACGGCTCGCTGTCCGACCGCATCATGTCCCGCTACGGCGACACACCCGCCGGCATGGTAGAATCGTGCATGGAGTTTCTGCGGGTCTGCGTGGACGAGCATTTCACGGATGTCGTCATCTCCATCAAAGCCTCGAATACCGTCGTCATGGTCAAGACCGTGCGGCTGCTGGTGGAACAGATGGAGAAAGAGCACATGGCCTTCCCGCTTCATCTGGGAGTGACCGAAGCCGGCGACGGCGAAGACGGACGCATCAAGTCCGCACTGGGAATCGGCGCCCTGCTCTGCGACGGCTTGGGCGACACCATCCGGGTATCACTCAGCGAAGCCCCCGAGGCGGAGATACCGGTGGCCCGCAAGTTGGTAGACTATGTCTTGCAACGCGAAGGGCATCCCTACATCCCCGGTGCCGAGGCACCCGGCTTCTGCTACACCAATCCTACCCGCCGCACGACAAGGGCCGTGGGCAACATCGGCGGCGACCATCTGCCGGTTGTCATCTCTACCCGTCTGGAAGGGAACGACGAAGTGAGTGAGCAGTTCAAGCCCGACTACATCTACTGCGGACAGCAGCATCCGGCCACCCAGCACCCCGACATCGCCTATATCGTAGACGCCAATGTGTGGGAGGGCAAAGACGGCACCTGGCCGGCCTTCAACTACCAGCAACTGGTGCAGCTGCACCACTGCAACGCCGCCATCAAATTCCTGTTCATGCCTTACATGGGGCTGAACGAGGAAGCCATGGCCTGCCTGCGGCTCCACCCCGAAGTGGTCCTCATCGCCCAAAGCAGCCATCCCAACCGGTTGGGAGAGTTCCGGGGCATCGCACACCAGCTCATGAACCACGGGCTGACCCATCCGATAGTTTTCTTCCAGTACTACGAAGAGAAAGAGTTGGAAAATCTCCAGCTGAAAGCGGCCACCGACATGGGTGCCCTCATCTTCGACGGTTTCTGCGACGGCATCATGCTTTACAACAGCGGATCCGCCATCCATGACCGCAAGGTAGACGAAACAGCTTTCGGTATCCTTCAGGCAGGACGTGTCCGCACTTCAAAGACCGAATACATCTCCTGCCCCGGCTGTGGCCGGACACTCTACGACCTCGAATCGACCATCGCCCGCATCAAGGCCGCCACCTCTCATCTGAAAGGGCTGAAAATCGGCATCATGGGCTGTATCGTCAATGGTCCGGGAGAAATGGCCGACGCCGATTACGGCTATGTAGGGGCAGGCAGAGGCAAAATCAGCCTTTATAAGAAAAAGGAATGTATCGAGAAGAACATCCCGGAAGACCAGGCGGTAGAGAAACTGTTGGAGCTCATCCGGACACACGAGCCGGACGAGCAGGCAGTGGACTGAGGAACCGCATCAAATGGGGGTATGCCCACACACAACAAACAGTCCTGCTGTGTGGACATACCCCCATTTATAAGGTGTCGAAGAAACGCCTTGCCCCTATTGGCGGGCGACAGGTGCCGACAACAGCTGTCGGTATTGCTCGGGAGAAGAAAGTATCTCAATGGCCTTCTCTAAATCCTTGTCATCCTTGAGCCGCTGCATGGCCGCTCCCCGCTGGTAGAAGTAACGGGTGGCCACCTCCTCGGCAATCTGCTTGCGGATGGGCTTGGCAAAATGATCCAGGTCACGGTCAAGGTTATGATTCAGCTTTTGCTCAAGGGCCTTGAACTCCTCGGCAGCCCCCTCCATGTAGCCTTCAAACTCCGCCATCTCCTTCAGCGACTTCAACAGCTTTTCGCTCTGACGGTCATACGTGAACTTGCGCGACTTGACCAGCTCTTTAAAGGCGGCATAGTCGGCATCCGTAATGACCAGCGAGTCAACAGACACCGGTGCCGGATGCTCCAGGCAGTAGCGGGTGGCATAATCAAAAATCAAATCATCGTTGATGAGATAGAACAGAATGTTCGGGTACTTGTCACCCTTCACCTCAATGTCGGGACGGATGCCACCGCCGTCGCGCACTTCCCTACCGGCTGCCGTATGGAAGACAGTGGTCAGGCTGTCCGGAATGCGGGCCACCGAGCCGTCGGCATTCTTCTTGGCATAGTCAATGGCCTGGATGCAGCGCCCACTGGGAATATAGTACTTGGAGGTGGTCAGCTTCAGCGTGCCGTTGTAAGGCAATGAACGGGTGGTTTGCACCAGCCCTTTCCCAAACGTGCGCGTACCGACAATCACGGCCCTGTCCAGGTCCTGCAAGGAGCCACTGGTAATCTCGGAGGCCGAGGCCGTATTGCCGTTGACCAGCACCACTAAAGGAATTTCTGTGTCAATGGGTTCGTTCTGTGTCTTGAAGGAGCCCTGCGCCTGCTTGAGCTTTCCTTTCGTCACGACAATCTCCTGCCCTTTCGGGACAAAGAAGTTGACAATATCCACCGCTTCCTGTAACGACCCGCCCCCATTGTCACGCAAATCGATGATGAGGGACGTGGCACCCTGCTGCTTCAACTCCACAAACGCTTTACGGACATCTTTCGCACAGTTGTCCGTAAAACTGGTCAGCAACAGATAGCCGACATGGTCATGCACCCATCCATAGTAGGGCACAGGGTTCTGGCGTATGCTCTTGCGGGTGATGGTAAAGTCCATCACAATACTATCATTCATCAGCGGACGCTGCACCTTGAGCACAAACGATGTGCCCGGCTCACCGCGCAAGGCATCACTGACCTTCGAGGTGAACTCGCTCGCCTTCATACCGCCCCGTGTCATCTCCTTGCCTCCTACCGACAAGATGATGTCACCGGCCTTCACACCGGCTTCTGCCGCCGGCATCCCGGCCAGCGGTTCGAGAATCACCACCCGGTCTTTCGCCTCATAATAACGGATAGTGGCACCGATACCCGCATATTTGCCGGTAATCATCTCCTTGAGGCTGCTCACCTCCTCTTCGGGATAGTATTCTGTATAGGGGTCTGTCAAGTCCAACATCCCACCGATGCCGTTTTGTATCATCTTCTCGGCATTGATGGTATCCACATAGAACAAGTCCAATTCTTTGAAGATGACATTAAACACATCCAGGTTCTTGGATATCTGGAATTTCCTGTCATCATCGTTGAAGCCGGATAACGCCAACCCGACCAACACGGCCAACATGCCGACTAACGGTTTCTTGAGATTCATAGTCTTTACCTTATTTATATATAGACATAGTGACTGCAAAGGAAGTCATTATTTGACTCATGCCTGCAATACATGTTCAACATTTAACTTAATTTCGTCCCATTTCTGTTTCGTAAGCAAGGTCCCCACCCGCCGTATCACATAATCGGCCAGAATGGAACCGGCCATGGCACATTTCTCCAAAGACGAGCCGCACGACAGGGCATACAAGAACCCTGCGGCAAAGAAATCACCGGCCCCAGTCGTATCGACCGCCTTCGTGGCTCCACAAGGCAACACCTGCAACACTTCCGTCCCTTTCTTGACCAGTGCTCCCTTACTGCCCAAGGTAATCACCGCCACACTGCACTGGGAGCCAATCTCCTCCAAGGCCTCCAACGGCTCCCCACCGGTCAAGGCCCGGGCCTCTTGTTCGTTGGCAAACACAATGTCGACATATTTCGACACGAGCATTCCGAAAAAGTCGCGCTCCGCTTCCACCAGGTTATAGCTGGCCAAATCCAGGCATATCTGCAGCCCCTGCTGCCGGGCCAAGTGCATGGCCCGCTCCATCAGGGCATGGTCCTGCACAAGGTAGCCTTCGATATAGAGATAAGAATAGCCGGCCAACTGGTCTGCCCCCAATTCGGTGGCGGCAAGTGTGCCGGCCGCTCCCAGACAGGTGCCGAACGTACGCTCACCATCCGGTGAGACCAATGTCATGGCAATGCCCGAAGGGGCAGTCCCTTTCAGCAGATGCAACTCCACTCCCAGCCGGCGCAGTCGGCGCTCGAAATATTTCGAGGCATCATCCTCACCGGTCTTGCCGATAAAGCCCACCGATGCGCCCAGATGTGCCAATGCCATCACCGTATTTCCGGCACATCCTCCGACAGAACGGACCCATTTCTTATCGGCCAGCCGCTCACGCACCAACAACTGCTCTTGTTCGTCAATCAGCTGCATGCTTCCTTTCGGTAAATGTAGTTGCTCCAAGACAGCATCATCCTCAATCCGCACCAGCTCATCGACCAACGCATTGCCCATCCCTATTATTTTATCCATTTCACTACATTTTTTTTGCAAAGATATTGCATATTTCAAAATCTACCACTATCTTTGCACCGCAAATAAGAAAAAAAATTATTCTTCGTTAGCTCAGTCGGTTAGAGCATCTGACTGTTAATCAGAGGGTCCTTGGTTCAAGTCCAAGACGAAGAGCTTACTTATCGGCAAATTCTTCAGTAGCTCAGTCGGTTAGAGCATCTGACTGTTAATCAGAGGGTCGTTGGTTCAAGTCCAACCTGAAGAGCGGAACATATTCTTCGTTAGCTCAGTCGGTTAGAGCATCTGACTGTTAATCAGAGGGTCCTTGGTTCAAGTCCAAGACGAAGAGCCAGTCAAGTCTGTCCATCGAGGACGGACTTTTTTTATTTCCCACTCCCGGAAAATTCGCAGGATAATCCATTCTTTTCAGTATTTAGTCCTATGATTGCCTCCATACTATTCCCTATTTTTGTAAACAGAAAAAGACAAGACAAGCAGAAAACAAGCATAGCTGTATAAAAAGGAAGGTTACTCCAGTCCATCGTCCAAATAATTCTATGAAAAAAATCACTTACTGTTTTAAACCGTTGGACGAAAATGCGGCGATTAGTCACCACACCAACCTCCAACCGATGGACGGACAAGATCATGGCAATGCGCTGGGTAGGCAACAGACTCAGTACATTGCCTGATCTTTTTTTGCCACACAGTGTGGACACCATCCTACCAACAGGTCACTCCAGCACTATCCTACGGACAGACACCTCTTGTTGCAGGAATACAGAAGCAGACTCCTGGAATTTGGCAGCCGACTCGGTGGTCAGGAACTCACACTGCCCGCCAACAGAGCAACGGCTCTTCATCTCAGGATGGCGGTGCAGATAGTCTTTCAGACTTGCGGCCACATATTCTCCCTGGGCCACCAGACGGATGCCGGGAGGCGTAAACCGACGGATTTTCTCCATCAACAGCGGATAATGGGTACAGCCCAAGATAAAGGTGTCAATCAGCGGGTCTTTGTCCAGCAGACTATCAATGTATTTACTGACAAAATAATCGGCCCCATCGGAGGCGTATTCCCTGTTCTCCACCAACGGCACCCACAACGGACACGCTTGCCCCGTCACGTGGATGTCTGGATAGAGCTTCTTGATTTCCAACGGATAAGAGTCGGACTTGATGGTTCCGACAGTAGCCAACACACCGACATGACGGCTGCGGGTCACGGTGCCGATGGCTTCTACCGTGGGCCGTATCACTCCCAGCACACGGTTGGCTGGTGCCAAATGTGGCAAATCACATTGCTGTATGCTGCGCAAGGCCTTGGCAGAAGCGGTGTTGCACGCCAATATCACCAGCGGACAGCCTAACTCGAACAATTTACGGACCGCCTCCAGGGTGAACTGATAGACCACCTCAAACGAACGGGTGCCATAGGGAGTACGGGCATTATCACCCAAATAAATATAATTGTACTGCGGCAACGACTCACGGATCTTGCCCAAAATGGTCAGTCCGCCATAGCCGGAATCAAAAACACCGATAGGTCCAACAGTCTGTTTCATGCGTCGAGAGTAAAGATAAAAAAGCAGTCAGGCACGGAAAACACGGTCATCCGGGGATGAGCCCATCCCTCCGCAGAATCCGTATTGTCCGTGCCCGACCGAATAAAACAACACTGCCGGTTTAACGGGCAGCACCCGCAGCGGCGGGGACAGCAGTCAGGCTGATACCCAACTTTGTCTTGATATCGTTGGTGACATCCTTGGATGCATTCATGTCAATATAAGGAATGTCTGTACGGTTCAGGTCAAACAGATAAGTATAGCCGCCAGCAGAACCGATAGCCTTCACGGCATCTTCCAGTTTCTTATAAATCGGCTCCATCATGTCGGCATACGCCTTCTGAAGCTGCTGCTGGGCCTCCTGCTGGAACTGCATGCCCTTTTCCTGCATTTCCTGCAGTTCTTTCTGACGACGTTCCTGAATGTTCTGGGGCAGTTTTGACTGTTCCTGCTGATATTCAGCAAACTTCTTGTTGAACTCGTCTGAAGCACGCTTGATTTCATCTTCATACTGCTGCTGGATGGCCTGAATATCTTTCTGGGCCTTTGAGTATTCCGGCATGACAGGAATGATGTCCATCGACTTGAAGTGACCGAACTTCTGGGCAAATACACTCATCGGCGCGATGAGCAGTAACATTAAAGCAATTTTTCTCAACATAATTTTAGTTATCTTTTTTGTTTTCTAATAGTGGACTGCAAAAGTATAAAATTAATTTGAATATCCTAATTTTGAGAGGACTTCATTACTGATATCGATCTTCGGAGAAGCAAAAATCATGCTTTGCGCCGATGCGCGGTCAATGACCACATCGTAGCCATGACGTGTGGCCAGCTCTTTCACCGCCTTGTAGACAGCGTCCTGTATGGGAGCCATCAGCGACTCACGCTTCTTGACGGCTTCCCCCTCGGGACCGAAATATTTCTTGCGGAGCTCGGCCGCCTCTCTTTCCTTGGCCACAATCGCGTCTTCCTTTGCCGTGCGCTGTGCCGCTGTCAGTGAAGCGGCCGACTGCTGGTAGGCCTCATACAGGGCTTTCGCCTCATTGGCCTTGGCCTCCACTTCCCGCTGCCATTGCTGGGTGAGCGATTCCAGTTGCTGGTTCGCCTGGGCATAGTCCGGCAACTGCTGGAAAATATACTCCATATCTACCAATGCAAAACGCTGTGCCTGTGCCGCCAACAGGCAGGCAAAAAACAATACGGCTGATAAGACAAATCGTTTCATAGGGTTTTCATATTAAGTTTAGAATTCCTGTCCGATAATAAAGTGGAACTGACTGCCGCTATATTGGGTCGAACCGTTTATCTTGTCAAAACCATACGCCCAGTCGATACCCATCATACCAATCATCGGCAAGAAGATACGCACACCCACACCGGCCGAACGTTTCAGCTGGAACGGATTGAAGCTTTGCACCTTGTTCCAGGCATTACCGCCTTCGACGAACGTCAAGGCATAGATGCTGGTCGAGTTTTCCAACATCAGCGGATAACGCAGCTCGGCACCCAGACGGACATAGGCATACCCTTCGCTTCCATACGGTGTCAGCGAACCGTTTTCGTATCCACGCAGGGCAATGGTCTCTGACGCATAATTGTAACTGTAGCCGCTCATTCCGTCACCACCCATGTAGAAGGTCTCAAACGGCGAACGCTTGTTACGGTTGTAGTGTCCCAACAAGCCGAACTCGAAACGGGTCATGATGACCGGACATTTCTTGTTGCTCGTCAAGGCAGTATATGTCTTGGCTTTGAATTTCCACTTATGGTACTCTATCCAGCGGTACATACTGGCGGCATCTTCATAGTTGTCCTTGCCATACGTCGCATAGTCCTTGTCGCTGAACAGGGAATAGGGCGGAGTGAAAGAGACAGAAGCCATGAATTCAGAACCGTAACGCGGGAAGATAGGATTATCCGTAGAGTTACGTGACAACGTGAAGCTCAGGCTCAAGCTGTTGCAGTTGCCAGAGTTCATATACTGGCCATTGTTCAGCTTGATGTACAGATAACTCCAGTTCTTCAGCATGAACCGCTGGTAAGACAATTCGGCCGACAGCGTGAAGAAGTCGTCCGGCCAACGCAGACGCTTACCCCATCCCAATGATACGCCGAACATCTTGATATACTTTCCGGGATCATAATAGGATTCGTAGTTGTCATAATAGCCGCCATAATAATTGCCGTAACCGCTCATCATGTTATAATAGCTGTTCATCACGGCGTTATTATAGTAATTGCTGCTCACATCTGTCTGTTTGGAGAAGAAGGCCGATACCGACAGTGAGTTCGGACGCTTGCCGCCAAACCAGGGGTCAAGGAACGAAATGCTGTACGACTGGTAGTAACGGCCATTGGTCTGTCCGCTGATGGTGAGTGTCTGTCCATCACCCTGCGGCAGGAAGCCACGATAATTGTCGTTCTTGCGGAACAGGTTGGCGATGGAGAAGTTGGTGAATTTCAGGCTCAACTTACCGATGATACCCGTCTGGCCCCAACCGGCGGAGAATTCCACCTGGTCATTGGCCTTCGATTCCAGGCCCCAGTTAATGTCCACCGTTCCATCTTCCGGATTCGGTTTGACATCGGGCTTGATGTTTTCGGGATTGAAATGCCCCATCTGCGCAATTTCACGATAAGTACGCTCCAACGCTTCCTTGCTGAACAAGTCGCCGGGACGGGTACGGAGCTCACGACGCACAACGTTTTCATACAGGCGGTCATTACCATTGATGCGTACATGGCTGATGGATGCCTGCGGTCCCTCCACGATACGCATTTCCAAGTCAATGGAGTCCTTGTCGATGTTGATTTCGACAGGGTCAAGATTAAAAAACACGTAACCGCGGTTATAATAGTTGTTGCCGATGGCGTCATCGTCCGAAGTAAGACGTTCGTTCAAGAGCTTCTGGTTGTAGACATCTCCTTTTTTCATGCGCAGCTGCTGTGCCAACAGGTCCGAAGGATAGACCGTGTTGCCCACCCAGGTGACATCACGCAGATAATACTTTTGTCCTTCGCTGATTTTCATATAGACATCCACCGTCTTGTCGTCAAACGGTGTGACGCTGTCTACCTCAATGACGGCATCGCGATAACCCAACTCGTTGTATTTCTCTATCACCTTCTGCTTGTCCTCCTCGTAGCGTTCGTTGATGAACTTCTTGGTACGGAAGAAGTTGGCCAGTTTCCCTTTTTCATTGGTCTTCTTCATGATCCGCTTCAGCTTGCGGTCGGTCAGGATCTGGTTGCCGTCGATGGTAATCTTGTGCACCTTGACCTTTTCCTTCTTGTCGATATTGACATCCACATAGACCTGCTCTTTGTTCTCCGGATCCTCGCGCTCGATGATATTGACTTCCGCGTTCTTGAAACCCTTATTGTCGAAATGTTTCTTGATGATGATTTTTGCACGGTCCACCATGTTCGGCGTTATCTGCATCCCTTTCACCATATTGCCCAGCTTGAGCTGCAGGTCCTCGCGCTCGCTCTTTTTCACGCCATGAAAGGCAATGTCAGTGATACGCGGCCGCTGCACCAGCGTAATCATCAGGTAGATTTTATTTCCTTCTATTTTTTCTGCAGAAATCTTCACGTCCGAAAACAGTCCGTGCCGCCAATAACGTTTCACCGCACTGGTAATGTCATCACCCGGCACCGTGATGGTCTGTCCCACCGCCAGTCCGGAAATGCCAATCAACACATAGTCTTCATAGTTTTTCACGCCCTGCACCTGGATGTCGGCTATCTCATATTTCTTGGGAGTGCCGTTGTACAGAATCACCGGGCGGTCATTTTCTGCAGTGGCCATATCTTGAGCACAGATGTATTGCGGAAGACCGGCCGTGCCCGACAGTGCCAATAGAAAAAGGGGAATAGAGTATCGCATTGTTCTTTACTTCAATAGTTGTTCACTTGTTTTGCCGAATCGGCGTTCTCTTTGTTGGTAATCGTATATGGCTTTACATAATTCTTCTTCGTCGAAATCGGGCCAGAACGTATCGCAAAAGTATAATTCGGAATAGGCACATTGCCAGAGCAGATAATTGCTGAGCCGCACTTCTCCACCGGTTCGTATCAGCAGGTCAGGGTCGGGCATATAGCTGGTGGCCAGGCTGCGGTCTATCGTCTCTTCCGTTATCGCATCGGGTGCCAGCACGCCTTCGGCCACCTTCCGGGCTATCTGCCGCATCGCATCGGTCAGCTCCCATTTCGAAGAATAGCTCAAGGCCAATGTCATGCACATCCCTGTATTGACGGATGTCCGCTCGATACATTGCTCCAGCCGCTGCAGCACTTGTCCGGGCAATTTGGCCGTATCGCCGATAATACGGAACGAGATATTGTTTTTCATGAAGGTTTCCTCCTCCAGCGAGTCCATGAGCAGGCTCATCAAGGCCGCCACCTCATCGGCGGGACGATTCCAGTTCTCGGTAGAGAACGTATAGAGTGTCAGGTATCTCACCCCCAGTCGGGCTGCCTCCTCGGCGATTACATGCACACTCTTGGCACCCGCCTGATGGCCAAACGAACGGGCTTGTCCGCGTTGCTTGGCCCATCTGCCGTTGCCATCCATGATGATGGCGATATGGGCAGGGATGCGCGTCATGTCAATCTGTTCCTTATACAACATGCTATTCCTCCTTCATCTTTAGTTCCATTTGGGTTGGAATCCCAACCGGTTGATTCGGCCACGGCTCAAGGTTCCGTCGGTCCAGACAATCCAAATGAAATGATAGTCATCGGCAACGCTTGAATAACCTCCGACCATCTCCTTATTATAATAATGTACAAACGCTGCATTGTCTTTGGGGAACGACAGACCTGCATCGGCCACGTTCCATGTCAGCCCGTTGTCTTCCGAGACATACAGTTTCACAAACGCATCGTGGGTATAATTGTTGTTCACGGCTTTGCCTCCGTAGGCAATCAGCTTCCCGTCGTAGTACAGCAATGTCGGGTCGGCCATATTGGGACATGACAAGGCACTGGCCGTGGCCACCAACCCTCTCCATGTGGCATCATTGGTCAGGCGTGTCCCGACAATGGCCGCCGAGTCCTGACTGACCGGATTCTCGGCCAAGCTGACCAGACGGGCCAGACTGCTGTTATGGGAAACGGGAAGTGCCACAGACGCAAGACGCGAACCGGCCACATACGGGAAGTCGGCCACATCGCCCTCGTCGTTCCAAGTACCTGCCGACGCATCGTAAGTCACGAAATGACCGTCCTCCTGCCGGGCATACAGGCAGACAGAGGAAGCCAGTTCTGTGCCCACCAGCAACTGGCCCAGCTGCGGTACACCGGTACCTGCTGCCACCAGAGCGTAAGTCATGTCAGCCGGATCCAGCCGATACAGCTCATGGGCTGCCAGAAAATAGACGGCACCTTGCCAGCAGATTGGCGAATAAGAATCGGTACCGGCAGGTAGTGCCACACTTTGCCAGGCCGAAGGATCGGCATGGGTGGCCACCCCGTTCACCAGACGATAATTGAGCGTAGCATATTCGGCTGTCACGTCACCTCCCGCCGTTTGCCCGAAGACAATCAGTTTGTCTCCCGCCAACACTGCTTTCTGCCGCGACAAGGCTCCGGCCACGAATGGCTGTTCAAAAGGAAGGCTCCATTGCAGCGAATCCGGCTCCTGCTGATGGACGTTCACCTTCACCGTATAAGGATAGCCAAACGTCCCGGCATACGACAAGACTTTCATTTCGATAGGACCCGCCGAGAAATCAAGCGAGTCGGTAGTGGCAAGAATCATGTCTTCACCGGTGCTGCCCGAACCGGACTTCTTGTACACGATGTAGCCCGTATCGGAACTGATATTCACCAGCAGCTTGTCAATCTGCGTACCTACCGGCAGCGAATCCTTATTCTCAATGACCCGCGTCAGCTGATTGATGGTGAAAGGATAACCGGATATATCCAGCGAATCGACATAAGCAGAATCATTCCCGTTTGAATCGACGCCCACTACGTTGCGCCATGCAGTACCCAGCGAAAAAGAATAGATACTGGACTCCGGACTATAAGAAATCTCCGCATCATCGTTGTTCAAACAGGAGGTCATGACACCGGCCATCACGAGGATGCCGGCTATGAATAGCAAAAACTTTATTTTCATCTGCATTAAGTCGTTTTATTACAAGTTGCAAAAGTAGGAAGTTTTTTTTCGATTCTCCCTATTTGCTTCAAGTTTTATATAAAATTATGGATAAACATCCCCTTTTTATCGGTGAAAAAGGGAAGTTTTTCTGTCGAAAAGACTTTTTAGCCCGCCTTATTCCTTATAATAATGCGAAACCGGCACTCCGTCACGATACAGATATTCCTTCGCACACCCCGATGGGACAACCGGGGCAGGCACTCCTTCGCCCAAACGTAGGGCCGCATGTTCCACAAAAATCTCATCCCAACAACCGGCATCTATAAACGACTGTAGCAGACGGCTTCCCCCCTCTACCAACAACGACTGCAACTTCCGCCCATACAGAACATCCAACAGGTGGGGCAACACCGGTGCGGAGAAATCCAGGCGGCAATACTCCACTGACGCCGAAGAGACATGTTCCTGTGCCGTAAAGACACACGTCGGGACCGTACCGTCCAGCAACCGGCAGTCGGCCGGCAACGACAACTGGCGGTCTATCACTAACCGGAGCGGATGTGCCCCATACCACAGACGGGTGGTCAGCGAAGGGTTGTCCAGCAAAGCGGTACGTGTCCCGACCAGAATCGCCTGGTGTTCCGCGCGCTGCCGGTGGACGTAGACTGCCGATAGCGGAGTGGACAACACTGCGGGCCGGCCTCCCGAACGGATACGGTCAATGAAGCCGTCGGCCGACTCGGCCCATTTCAACGTAATGTAGGGACGCTTCCGGGTATGGAACACAATAAAACGGCGTATCAGCCGGCGGCATTCCTTTTCGAGCACACCTACCGTCACCTCTATCCCCGCCTCTCTCAGTTTACGGATACCCCTCCCTGCCACCAGCGGGAAAGGGTCCATGCAGCCGATGACCACCCGGGGGATTCCCTTACTGATGATCAAATCGGCACACGGGGGAGTCTTCCCATAATGGGAACAAGGTTCCAGGCTGACATAGATGGTCGACTCTTTCAGCAACGATTCATCTTTGACCGAGGCGATGGCATTCACCTCGGCATGGCCTTCGCCACAATGCACATGATAGCCTTCGCCGATAATCCTGTCCCGGCAAACGATGACCGCGCCTACCATCGGATTGGGAGCCGCCGTGCACACCCCATTGCGAGCCAACTGCAAGCATCGGGACATATATTTTTCATCTGTCGTCATGCGAAATTCTGTTTTAAATGCGTATTTTTGCAACCATGCATCCTATTTACCAATACATAAAAGAAGAGTTATCCGGTTGTTACAACCCCTCCGAATGTTCCGCACTGGCGAAATGGGTCCTGACGGAAGCCTTCCATTTCACAGCCAGCGAGCTCTATGGCGGCAAAGATACAATTTTCCCGGAGAAAGACCGAAGCCGGCTGGAAGATATTATCAGGCGGCTGCAAAGCTTCGAACCGTTGCAATACATCCTCGGACAGGCCCGGTTCTGCGGTCTGGATTTCGAAGTCTCGCCGGCCGTACTGATTCCCCGCCCCGAGACAGAGGAATTGGTGGAATGGATCGTCAGCGAACATCGGGAGGCTGGCCTGCGCCTTATTGACATCGGGACAGGCAGCGGATGTATTCCTGTCACCCTGTCGCAACGGCTGGACCACCCGTACATAGCAGGATGGGACATCTCACCGGCCGCCCTGGAAGTAGCCCGCCGCAATGCCGCCAAGCACCGGGCCGATGTGACCTTTGCACAAGTGGACGTACTGGGTACAGAGATTCCCGTCCTGACAGCCGACCTACTGGTCAGCAACCCACCTTACATTGCCCAGCAGGAACGGGCGGACATGCAGCGCAACGTGCTCGACTGGGAGCCGGACCTTGCCTTGTTCGTCCCTGATGACGACCCCTTGCTGTTCTACCGCCGGATAGCCGAAATAGGCCGGCACCTGCTTGCCCCGCAGGGAAGCATTTATTTGGAAATCAACCAACGACTGGGCGAGGCCACCGCAGCATTGTTGCAAGAGGCGGGCTACCGTTCCGTCGAGCTGCGGAAAGACCTTTCGGGGAACGACCGTATGCTGAAAGCCATCAGACCATGAAAGAATATACCGAAAAAGAATGGCGCGACAAGGCAGAAGCCTATTGCTCGGCTGCCGAGCGGTGTCCGGCCGAAGTGGCCGCCAAGCTGCGCCAATGGGGAGCCAATGAAAAGACCGCCGCTGTCCTCATCGCCCACCTGCTGAAAGAACGCTTTCTGGACGAAAGCCGCTACTGCCGGGCCTTTGTCCGCGACAAATACCGCTTCAACCAATGGGGCAGGGTCAAAATCGCCCAGGCACTCCGCCTGAAACAACTGCCGCCGGCAGCCATCGAGGAAGGGTTGCTGGAGATAGACGAGGATGAGTACGCCGACATCTTGCGCAGCCTCATCACCCGGAAACTGAGAAGTGTCAAGGCCGCCAATGATTACGACCGTAACGCAAAACTGATACGCTATGCCGTAGGGAAAGGCTATGGCATAGACGAATTGATACGGACGGTCAAAAACCTGGATGCCGATGAGCTGGTGGACTGACCTCTCGTCGTTCTTTTTCCCACGCCTGTGCCCCATCTGCAACCGCAAAATGCTGGCCGGTGAGAAAGGAGTCTGTACCCTTTGCCTGCTCGACCTGCCGTTCACACGCCTCAATGACCGGGCAGGCAACGAGATGGAACAACTCTTCTGGGGCAGGTTCCCCATCGAGCGGGCCACCTCCCTGTTCTTTTACGCCAAAGGCGGCGATGTGGCACGGCTGATACACGCCATGAAATACCGGCATCGCCCTGCCCTGTGCCGTGAGATGGGCCGGCTCATGGCCTCCCGCCTGTCCGCCAGCCGTTTCTTCGACGGCATCGACTGTCTGGTTCCTGTCCCGCTTCACCCGGACCGGTTCCGCCAGCGTGGCTATAACCAAAGCGAACAGCTGGCCGCCGGCATCTCACAACTGACGGGCATCCCCCTCTGTACCACCGCCATCCAGAGGTTGTACAACAATACCACACAGACCCAAAAAAGCGGAGCCGAACGGATGCAGATAGACGGACAACTGTTCGGACTCACGCCCCAGGCCGCAACGCTGCTGGCCGGCAAACACATCCTGCTCACCGATGACGTGCTGACCACCGGCAGTACCCTGACAGCCTGTGCCGACACATTGAAACACCTGCCCGGCCTCCGCATCAGCATCCTCACACTGGCCTGGAGCAAATAGCCGGCACCACGAAAAATAAATGCACAGATATTTTCTATTCCCGATACATTTCCATAATTTTGCAAAAACGTTTATCAGATAAAGAATATGAAAGCTTTGGAAAGACTATTCGCAGACAAGCTGCTGAAAGTGAAAGCAGTGAAAATCCAGCCCGCCAACCCCTTCACATGGGCTTCCGGCTGGAAATCCCCGATCTATTGCGACAACCGCAAGACATTGTCCTATCCGGCCTTGCGCAACTTCGTGAAGTTGGAAATCTGCCGCACTATTCTTGAAAAGTTCGGTAATGTAGATGCCATTGCAGGTGTAGCCACCGGAGCCATCGCCCAAGGCGCACTGGTTGCAGAAGAGCTGAACTTGCCGTTTGCATACGTACGCTCCAGTCCTAAAGACCACGGATTGGAAAACCTCATCGAAGGCGAGCTCCGTCCCGGCATGAAAGTAGTGGTCATCGAAGACCTGATTTCGACAGGTGGCAGCAGCCTCAAGGCCGTCGAAGCCATCCGCCGCAACGGATGCGAGGTCATCGGCATGATTGCCTCCTTCACGTATGGATTCAACGTGTCGGTCGAAGCGTTCAAGAATGCCAAAGTGGAGCTGGTCACCCTGACCAACTACAACGCCGTGCTCGACGCCGCCCTCAAGACCGACTATATCGCCGAAGAGGACATTCCTATCCTCCAGGCATGGAGAGAAGGTCCTGCCCACTGGACAGGCAAATAACCCCTATTCATAGTACTAACAAGACACGAATTGTGCGGCCTCCCCTCCGCACGGTCCGTGTCTTTTCTTTAAACCCGCAATTATGGCAGCACAGTACGAAAGTAATGTAAAGCACGTTCCCTACAGCCAGGAACAAGTATATAACAAACTGTCCGACCTCAACCATCTGGAAGGCATCCGCAACCGTCTGGACCTCATCAAGGACAAACTCGAAGGCAAGCTGGAAGACATGAGCTTCGATACCGACTCGCTCACCCTCAAGGTGCAGGGCGTCAGCCTGACGCTACGCATCATCGAGCGCGAGCCGATGAAATGCATCAAGTTCGAAAGCGACAAATCACCCATTCCGTTGAACCTCTGGATCCAGATTCTGCCGGTCGCCGCCTACGAGGCCAAACTCAAGGTCACCATCCGGGCAGACGTCAATATGTTCATGAAAGCCATGGTGGCCAAGCCGTTGCAGGAAGGTGTCGAGAAACTGGCGGATATGTTGGCAATGATTCCTTATAACAGTTGACGTATGGCACAGAAACTTTGGGAAAAAAGCGTCCAGGTCAACGCAGAGATTGACCGCTTCACCGTAGGACGCGACCGTGAGATGGATTTGTACCTCGCCAAATACGACGTGCTGGGCTCGATGGCGCACATCACCATGCTGGAAAGCATCGGACTGCTGGCTGCCGACGAACTGCAGGTCCTGCTGGCCGAACTGAAGAACATTTATGCCTCGGCGGAAAAAGGAGACTTCGTCATCGAAGAAGGCATCGAGGATGTGCATTCGCAGGTAGAACTGATGCTGACCCGCCGACTGGGCGACGTGGGCAAGAAGATACATAGCGGACGTTCCCGCAATGACCAGGTGCTGGTCGACCTCAAGCTGTTCACCCGCGACAAAATCAAGCAGGTGGCCCTCGCCGTCGAAGAGCTCTTCGACGTACTGATCGCACAGAGCAACACGTACAAGGACGTGCTGATGCCCGGCTACACCCACCTGCAGATAGCCATGCCCTCTTCGTTCGGGCTTTGGTTCGGTGCCTATGCCGAAAGCCTGGCCGACGACATGCTGTTCCTGCAGTCGGCCTACCGCATGTGCAACCGCAACCCGCTGGGGTCTGCCGCAGGATATGGCTCGTCTTTCCCGCTCGACCGCGAGATGACCACACGTCTGCTGGGCTTCGACTCCATGAACTACAACGTGGTCTATGCCCAGATGGGACGTGGAAAAATGGAACGCAACGTAGCCTTTGCCCTGGCATCCGTGGCCGGCACACTGGCCAAGATGGCCTTTGATGCCTGTATGTTCAGTTGCCAGAACTTCGGGTTCGTCAAGTTGCCCGACGAGTGTACCACCGGCTCAAGCATCATGCCGCACAAGAAGAATCCCGATGTGTTCGAGCTGACCCGCGCCAAATGCAACAAGCTCCAGGCACTGCCTCAGCAGATTATGCTCATCATGAACAACCTGCCGTCCGGTTACTTCCGCGACCTGCAGATTATCAAGGAGAGCTTCCTCCCGGCATTCGACGAACTGCTCGACTGCCTGAAGATGGCCACCTACATCATGGACAAAATCAAGGTGAACACCCACATCCTCGACGATGACAAATACCTCTATATGTTCAGTGTCGAGGAAGTCAACCGCCTGGCAGCCGCCGGTATGCCTTTCCGCGATGCCTACAAGAAAGTGGGGCTCGACATTGAGGCCGGACAGTTCACCCACTCCAAGGAAGTCCACCACACCCATGCAGGCAGCATCGGCCAGCTGTGCAACGACCGCATCGAAGCACTGATGCGCCAAGTGGTGGAAGGGTTCCGCTTCGAACAGGTGGCCGCAGCCGAGAAGGCATTGTTGGGCCGATGACACCTGCAGCAACGAAGTGAAAAAAAGCGAAGAAAAACGGGTGAAATGTTTGGTGGATAAAGCAAAAGTCCCTACATTTGCACCCGTTGTTGCGGAAATAGCTCAGTTGGTAGAGCACAACCTTGCCAAGGTTGGGGTCGCGAG
>CAMAFR010000035.1 GCA_945833835.1 uncultured Bacteroides sp. | reverse complement strand
TAATGTAATTCACCAACTCTGACGCTTTTTGGCACGAAAAACGGCACTTTGCCCCCTAAAAACTCTCTCCAGACCCTCCCGGCAAGACACGCCGCAAGCCGGTTCAGGGAGAAAACCGGCCGGAGGTTTTCTGAAAACTTCTTAAAAGTCAAAAAAAAGACGACAAATGTTTGCTTATTAAAAAACTCTTCGTACCTTTGCTTTAGAAATAAATATGGAATAATTACAATCGCACCGATGGACAATATGAATGTATATGAATATTTGCAGAGCTTCCACATCAAGCCTTCTGTGCAGCGCATAGCCATTATGGACTATCTGCTGAAGCACCATACGCACCCCAATATCGATGACATCTACACCGCCTTGTGCAAGCACATCCCTACCTTGTCGAAAACGACGGTCTACAACACCCTGAAGCTGTTTGTAGAAACAGGTGCGGCAAACATGCTGACCATCGACGAAAAAAGCATCTGCTTTGACGGCGAGACCACGGCGCACGCCCACTTCCAGTGCAAGGTGTGCGGCAAAATATACGATGTCCCCTGCACTGCAGACGACGAACAACAGCAACGACTGACCAGCCAAGGGTTCTCCATCACCGAGACCCACCGCTACTATAAAGGAATTTGCCCCTCATGCCAGGGCAAAACATCCCAAAACTGACAATGGCAAACTAAAAACTAACTTTTTAAAACATTTGAATTATGAAAAAATTTATCTGTACTGTATGTGGTTATATCTACGAAGGTGAAACAGCTCCCGAAAAATGCCCGTTGTGTAAGGCTCCCGCCTCCAAGTTCAAAGAAATGGAAGAAGCTCCCGCCGGCGGTCTGAACTTCGTGGACGAACACGTCATCGGCGTAGCCAAAGGCTGTGACGAAGAAATGATCAAGGACCTGAACAACCACTTCAACGGCGAATGCACCGAAGTAGGTATGTATCTGGCCATGAGCCGTCAGGCAGACCGCGAAGGCTATCCCGAAGTGGCCGAAGCCTTCAAGCGCTACGCTTGGGAAGAAGCTGAACACGCTGCCAAATTCGCCGAACTGCTGGGTGACTGCGTATGGGACACCAAGACCAACCTCGAAAAGCGTATGGCTGCCGAATGTGGCGCTTGCGAAGACAAGAAGCGCATCGCTACCCGTGCCAAAGCACTGAACCTGGATGCCATCCATGACACAGTTCACGAAATGGCCAAAGACGAAGCCCGTCACGGCAAAGGCTTTGAAGGTCTTTACAACAGATACTTCAAGAAATAACCGGCCGGAAGAGACCTCTGAAAGGGGGTGATTCTCCCGAATGGGACAAACGGAGCCACACGGCACCTTGCAGGAATTGTCTGCCAAGAAGGATGCCGGGTGGCTTCTTTTTTTTTGCGCCCTCCGGGTCAGTGCAGCACGAACCAGACCAGCTCACGCAGCAGCTGCCCGTCGGTCACGGACGAGTTTTCCACCCCTTTCGAACGGGCGTCACACCGGCGTATCTCTCCGATGATCTGCATCACCTTCCGCCCGGTGTACCGCTGCATGGCCGCCTGGTACTCCTTCGCCTGCCATGACGAGCGCAGCCCCAGGTAGGCGGCAATCCCACGCTCCGACTTTTCGGGCGCATAGTAGGCCAGCATCAGGTTCGAGAAGAACCCGAACAGCATCCCCAGGGTCACCACCAGCGGATTGTTTTTGGGATTGTCTTCAAAATACTTCACAATCTGGTTGGCCTTCGCCACATTCTTCTCCACCAGGGCACTCTTCAGCTCAAAATTGTTGTAGTCTTTACTGATGCCGATGTTCCGCTCCACCTGTTCGGGCGTGATGCGCCGCTGCCCGTCGGCCAGCGTGATGACCAGCTTGTCCAGCTCGCCGGCCATCCGGTTCAGGTCTGTCCCCACATAGTCGGCCATCATCTCCGAGGCCTTCGGGTCAATGTCCACCTGCTTGCGCTTGAGGTACGAGGCGATGAATCCCGGCAGCTGCGCCTCTTTCAGCCGCACCGACTCGAACAGCACCCCGGCCTTCTCCAGCTCGGCCGCCATCTTCTTGCGCCGGTCCAGCGAACCGTGCTTGTGGCAGAACACCAGCACCGTCGAGGCCGACGGGCGTTGCAGGTAATACTCCAGCCCGTCGAGGTTCTTGAGCTGCTGCGCCTCCTTGACCACCACCACCTGGTATTCCGACATCATGGGATACCGCTTGGCGGCATTGATAATGGCCGCCACATCGGTGTCGAGCCCATAGAGCACCGTGAGGTTGAACTCACGCTCGGTCTCGGTCAGGACCGTTTCCACAATAAAGTCGGCGATGCGGTCAATGTAGTAGTCCTCCTCTCCCATCAGAAAGTAGACCGGAGCCAGCTGCCGGTTCCTCACGTTTCTGACGATTCCCTCGTAGGTCATTGTCTTTGCCATAGTCTATACAGGGGGTTAGTCATACTTCAGGTGTCTCACCGTCCGTTTCTCGTCAATAATCATGCGCATGGCGGCAATGCCGGTGTCGATATGGTCGGCCACGAACCGCCTCGTCACCTGGTTGTCACTGGCTTCGGTCTTCACCCCTTCGGGAATCATGGGCTGGTCCGACACCAGCAGCAAGGCACCCGTGGGGATATGGTTGGCAAAGCCGGTGGTAAACAGGGTGGCCGTCTCCATGTCAATGCCCAACGCACGGGTACTGCGCAGGTAATCCTTGAAGTGCCCGTCATGCTCCCAAATACGGCGGTTGGTGGTGTAGACGGTCCCCGTCCAGTAATCGCGGCCATTGTCCCGTATGGCCGACGAGACCGCACGCTGCAACATGAAGGCCGGCAACGCCGGCACTTCCGGCGGGAAATAATCGTTCGATGTCCCTTCGCCGCGGATGGCGGCCAGCGGCAGGATGAAATCGCCAATCTTCGCCTTGTCCGAAATGGCGCCGCATTTGCCCAGAAACAGGCACGCCTTCGGATGGACCGCCCCCAGCAAATCCATGATGATGGCCGCATTGGGACTCCCCATCCCGAAATTGATGATGGTGATGCCGTCGGCGTCGGCCGAAGTCATGTTGGCGTCCGTCCCCATGACAGGCACCCCGAACTTGCGGGCAAACAGCTCCACATACTTATTGAAATTGGTCAGCAGGATATGTTTGCTGAACGCCTCCAGCGGCCTTTTGGTGTATCGGGGCAGCCAGTTCTGTACAATCTCTTCTTTTGTTTTCATAATCCGTTCGTTTTGGCAGAAAGTGGACTTATTCGTATCTTTGCGGCAAGAAACTGAATCCTATTTCATGCAAATGTACAAAATGTTCGACTTAAACCTGCCAAAGGCACCGGTGAAAATCATCGTCAAGGAGGGGAAAAGGTATGTATTCGACGTGCTCCGCAGAAAATATGTGGCGCTCACGCCCGAAGAATGGGTGCGCCAGCACTTCACCCACTATCTGCTTCATGAACAGGGCTACCCGCAAGGCCTGCTGGCCAACGAGGTGCAGATACAGCTGAACGGCACCCGCAAACGGTGCGACACAGTGCTCTACAACCGCGACCTCACGGCACGGATGATTGTGGAGTACAAGGCGCCGACAGTGGGCATCACCCAAGCGGTGTTCGACCAGATTACCCGCTACAACATGGCGCTGAAGGTGGACTATTTAGTGGTGACCAACGGCCTGACCCACTACTGCTGCAAGATAGACTACGCCACCCGCACGTATGCCTTCCTGCCGTCTGTCCCCGCCTATTCGGAACTGCCGTAAGTCCCCGCCCCCTTCCTTCTCCCCACTCCTCTCTAACAATTCTTCATTCATCCTGCTTCATTCTTCTTTTTTATATTACCTTTGCAGAGATTCATTCATTAACCACGCAATTATATGAAAAAGACCATCTGCCTTATCGTTGCCTTTCTATGCTGTATGTCCGTCGACGGTCTGCACGCACAAAGCCAGGCCGACACTGCCATGAAGCAGGCCCAAGCATCCCTCCAACAAAAAGAATACACCCAGGCGCGCAGCCTTTTCATGCATGCCTACCGCGGTTTCGCCGCCAGTGCGCAATATGAGAAGGCCACGCAGTGCGGCGTCAGGGCGGCCTGGCTGTACTATCGCGAAAACTTCTACCAAGAGGCGTTCGACCTGCTCAGGCGCATCGACCAGCAGACCGCCACCTACGAACAGGAAACCCACAAGAGCTGCCCCGACCTGTACTACGCCACCACCAAGGAACGGCTGCACATCTACATCCGGCTGAAACACGCGCCCCGCGCACAAGAGCAGCTGGACCGGCTCGAAAACCTGGCAAAGGCCTCATTGGCGGATTCGTTGCAAAACGACCTGCTTTACACGAAAACCAACTATTACTACACATTCGGCATGAACACCCAAGGCGACGAGGCCATCGGCCGGCTGGTAGGCCAGTACAAGGAGGACCGACAATATGACAAAGTGACCGACTGCTACCGCACCCTGATTGGCATGGCCCGCAACAATGGGAACATAGCACTGACCGCACGCACCTACGAGCAATTCATGGTGTGGAAGGACTCCATACAGGTACTGAAAGCGAAGGACGACCTGGCTGCCCTCCAAAAAGAATGTCGGGAGAAACAGGACATCATCGACGAGAAAGACAGCACGCTGCAGGGACGTCAGTACATCATCTATGGCCTGTGCCTGCTGGCCGCCTTGCTGGCCGCGGCATTGGCAGGAGGCGGCATCGTGCTCGTGCGCTTCATCCTGCTCACCCGCCAGCAGAAAAAGGCCATCGCCACGGCCCATGAGCACAACGAGCTGAAGAGCGGCTTCATCCGCAACATCTCCGCCCAAATGGCCCCCACCCTCGGACAACTGGATGCCTCACTGCCGGCTGTCAAGGCCCTCAAAAGCTTTATCGCCCACATCGAAGAGCTGTCTGAGCAGGAAAGCCGCCTGACGGAAAAATGCGAGTTGCAGGAAAAGAACATCGCGACCTTCTGTGAAGAGCTGGCCCAACAGGTGGAAGGCCAACTGAAAAAAGATGTCGCACTGGTCATCCACGCCCCCAAACTGAACGTGGCCATCCATCCGGAAATGCTCGGACACGTATTGCTCCATCTGCTGACAAATGCAGCCATATACACACCAGCAGGCGGAAAGATTACCCTTGAATACAAAAAGCGGGGAGCACATGCCCACCAGTTCACCGTCTGCGATACGGGCTGTGGCATCAGCCCCGAGCAGCGGAGCCAGCTTTTCAAGCCTTTTGCCGAGGTGAAAGACCTGACGCAGGGCGACGGACTGGGATTGCCCATCTGCGCACTGATGGCCACCCGCATGAACGGCAGCCTGACCCTTGACGAAAATTACACCAAAGGGGCCTGCTTCATCCTGTCCTTGCACTCGTGAGAGGCAGCGGGAAAAGTATCCACAAAAAAAAATAAGGAAGATGTGTCCCCCCACAACACGCTGTCATGGAGACACATCTTCCTTACGTGTACAAACACCGAAGAAGATTATTTAATCCTCGTTTCCAACTGACGCTCGGGAACGACACCGGCCAGCTCGGGGTCAATCATGATGCGGCCGCAGTACTCGCACACGATGATTTTCTTGCGCATACGGATGTCCAGCTGTTTCTGAGGCGGAATCTTGTTGAAGCAGCCACCACACGCATCACGCTGCACATAAGTGATGCCCAGACCGTTGCGTGAGTTCTTACGGATACGCTTGAAGGCCTGCAACAGACGGGGCTCGATGGTGGTTTCGAGTGCCTTGGCCTTTTCGCGCAACTTTTCCTCTTCCTGCTTGGTCTCTGAAATGATTTCCTCCAACTCGTTCTTTTTCACCTCAAGGTCTTTCTGACGCTCGTCGAGCAGGCAGAGGCTCTTCTCGATTTCCTCTTCCTTGGCGGCAATGGCATTCGTGTACTCGCGGATGCGCTTCTCACACAGCTCCACCTCCAACGACTGGAACTCGATTTCCTTGGTCAGCACGTCATACTCACGGTTGTTGCGCACATTGTCCTGCTGGCTTTTGTACTTCTCGATAGAAGCCTTGGCGGTCTCGATTTCGATTTTCTTGTTGGAGACGTTCGCCCGGAGGTCTTCGATTTCTGACTTGATTTTTTCGATACGGGTTGTCAGACCGGTCACGTCGTCCTCCAAATCCTGCACTTCGAGGGGCAACTCACCTCGCAACGTCTTGATTTTGTCAATTTCAGACAACATGGTCTGCAACTGGAACAATGCCTTGAGCTTCTCTTCCACACTCAGTTCACTGGGGTCTTTCTTCACTTCTTTCGCCATAATCGTTAATTTACAGATATTTCACGGGATTGGTATTGACGCGCGTCATGCTGACTTCCAACGTCGGAAACGCCTCCCGCAAGATGGTATAAAAAATTTCTTTAGTATATTGCTCACTCTCGTAATGGCCTATCTCAGCCACCAGGATGCTGTGCTCGAACGTGAAATAGTCATGGTATTTCACTTCGCCCGTAATGAAGACATCGGCTTGCGCCTGCACCGCCTTCGGCAGCAGAAAAGCTCCGGCACCTCCGCAAAGGGCTACGGTACGAATCAGCCGACCATTCAGACGCGAGTGCTTCACGCAACCCACTTCGAACAGTTTCTTGATACGCTTCAGGAAGTCGGTCTCGGTTTCGGGCTCCTTCAGCGTACCCACCACGCCCGACCCCACCTGCTCCCAACGGTTACTGAGGGGATAGAAGTCATAGGCCGGTTCCTCATAAGGATGCGCCGCCTGCAACGCCCGCCGCA
This sequence comes from uncultured Bacteroides sp., assembly GCA_945833835.1. Lineage (GTDB taxonomy): Bacteria > Bacteroidota > Bacteroidia > Bacteroidales > Bacteroidaceae > Phocaeicola. Next base: position 22,800 of record CAMAFR010000035.1, on the reverse strand, counting down.
CGTCGGCCTGCCTGAAAGCCGGCAGGATGGTCTCAATGCGTACCTCGGGCTCGGTGTGGAACTCTCCCTCCTTGCCGCAATAGGGATGCGTCCCCTGCCCTGCCCTGAACGTGCCCTCGCCCTGCAGGTTATAGCTGCAGGCATCGTAACGGCCGATACAGCCACAGCCGGCGGCAAACAGAGCCTCGCGCACGGCGGCGGCATGGTCTGTCGGGACAAAGGTCACCAGCTTGAGCAGGGCCTGCTCCTTCGGGTCCAGCACGCGCACGTCCTGCAAGCCTATCTTGTCCGCTATCTTGAAGTTGACCCCCATCGGGGCATTGTCCATATTGGTATGCATCGAGTAGATGACGATATCGTTCTTCAACGCCTTGATGATGCAACGCTCCACATAATCCTTCCCGGTAATGGACTTACAGCCTTTGAACAGCAGCGGGTGATGGGACACAATGAGATTATAGCCCAGCATGACGGCCTCGTCTACCACCGCCTCGGTCACGTCTAAACACAACAAAGCCCCTGTAGCTTCCGCGTCTGTCAATCCAATCTGCAGTCCGGCATTGTCGAATCCTTCCTGCAACGGCAGAGGCGCGAACATCTCAAGGGCACGAATGATTTCCTTAATTTTCATGTTCCGCAAAGAATTTCGGCAAATTTACGAAGAATATCCGAATAATAAAGGATGGATGGCGAAATTTGACGTGTTTTCACACAGAAAGGACACGAAGATACGGCCTGCGGGCGTTCTGGCTCGCTTTGACTATCCTATCTTCGTGTCCTTTTGTAACAAATCAGGTGCCCCGCCCATCAATAGGCACGGGCAAACAATACGCGGCGGGCAGACGGCTTGCCGGTCACCATATCCACACCCGGCGTGAGGCTTTCCTCATCGGCCTCGAAGGGGATACAGCGGACAGTGGCCTTCGTTTCTTCCTTGATGCGTTCCTCCGTCTCGGTGGTGCCGTCCCAATGGGCCAGGATGAATCCGCCCTTCTCAATCTGCTGTTTGAACTCATCGTAAGTGTCCACCTTCACGATATGGGCGTTGCGGTAGTCGAGTGCCTTGCGGTAGATGTTGGCCTGGATTTCCTCCAAAAGCCCCTTGACGTATTCTTCGATGCCCTCGCACGGACGGGTCTCCTTCTCCAACGTGTCGCGGCGCATCACTTCCATCGTGTCGTTCTCCAGGTCGCGTCCGCCCATCACCAGCCGCACAGGCACGCCCTTCAGCTCATAGTCGGCGAACTTGAAACCCGGACGCTTGTTGTCTGCATTGTCATACTTCACGGAGATGCCCAGCTCACGCAACTTGGCCACAATGCCTTCCACCTTGGCATCGATGAGCTTCAGCTGCGCATCGTTCTTGTAGATGGGCACCACTACCACTTGGATAGGAGCCAGATGGGGCGGCAACACCAGACCGTTGTCGTCCGAATGGGTCATGATGAGGGCCCCCATCAGACGGGTGGACACGCCCCACGAAGTGGCCCATACATAATCGAGCTTGTTGTTCTTGTCGACAAACTGGACATTGAAAGCCTTGGCAAAATTCTGGCCGAGGAAGTGGGAGGTGCCACACTGCAAGGCCTTGCCATCCTGCATCAGCCCTTCGATGGTATAGGTATCCAGCGCGCCGGCAAAACGTTCGTTGGCCGACTTCACGCCTTTCACCACCGGAACCGCCATGTATTTTTCGGCAAAATCGCCATATACGTGCAGCATCTTCTGCGCTTCGGCTTCGGCCTCCTCACGGGTGGCGTGGGCCGTATGTCCTTCCTGCCACAGGAACTCAGCCGTACGCAGGAACAGGCGCGTGCGCATCTCCCACCGCATCACGTTGGCCCACTGGTTGCAGAGGATAGGCAGGTCACGGTAAGAGTTGATCCAGTTCTTATAGGTGCTCCATATAATCGTTTCCGAGGTAGGACGGATAATCAGTTCTTCTTCGAGCTTGGCCGTGGGGTCCACCACCACCCCCGAACCGTCTTCAGCGTTCTTCAGACGGTAGTGCGTCACCACGGCACATTCCTTGGCAAAGCCTTCCACATGTTCCGCCTCACGGCTGAGGTATGATTTAGGAATCAGCAAAGGGAAATAGGCATTGACGTGCCCAGTGGCTTTGAACATATCATCCAGCTGGCGTTGCATCTTTTCCCAAATAGCATAGCCATAAGGCTTGATGACCATACATCCGCGCACGGGCGACTGTTCCGCCAAATCGGCCTTGACTACCAAATCATTGTACCATTGTGAGTAGTTCTCACTTCGCTTGGTAAGCTCTTTTAATTCTTTTGCCATAATCGTTTTATGTGATTTTAGTATGATGTTTTATCTTTTGGATGCAAAATTAGTAAAAAAGAAACGCACGGCCTACATGTTTCGGCAAGAAAAAGGCGGCCGGAGGCTATTGGAAATCAAAATACCACCAATACGTTTTTTCGTAAGCCGCACGTACGGCCTTGCGCTGTTCGGGCAGGGTCGTCCAGCGTTCCTTCTCGGCCCGGTAGCCGGCATAAGCGTAAGACCACGTGCTGTCCTGCAACCCCGAGCTGTAACCGGGATGCCGGTCTTCATAGAGTACCAACGCCTCCTTGAACGAACGCGGCAGCGAATCGGCCACCTCATAAAACTCGGGGATCGCCTCTACAAAATCATCCAGCCGCTTGTCCAGCAACAGGGCGGAGAGGTAATACTCCAGCGCGGTGTATTTGCCGGTTTCCTTGTAGCAGATGGAACGCAGGAAATTGACGCTGATTGCTCCACTATACGGACGAGCCCCCAAAAGGGAACAGATGGAATCGTTGGTATAGCGCAGCACAGACAAGGAATCGTGGGCAAAGTACAGCCCTTCCGAACGGTACGGCTGCGGATAGGTGAAGAGCCGTTCGCCCAATTGCCCGGTATGGGCCATCGCATAGGCCCGCAAGACGGTGAGCGTACGCGAGGCTTCCTGCGAATGACGGCCCACTTGCAGCGCACGGCCGAACTGCCGGTGACGCAGGTGATATTCCACCTCCACTTCGTGATGGAACGCCTCGTCGGCATTGCCCAAACGCACCGTGAGGAACGCCAGCGCCAACAGGATGCACAGATTGGAATTGACCAGCACCAACGGAGAATAGACACGGTCGATCCAGGAGCGCAGCCAGCGACGCAGCACAAACATGGCCACACAATAGACTCCTAACACCACCGGCAACAGCGGGATCCACCCATTGGAGTAACCGGCCATATATACCCCACGTCCGACATCCCCCAAAGCTCCCAGCAGCAGGAACGAGGGGAAATAGGCCAAGGCACGGACCGGCCCCTTCAGCCCCAGCGGGATGTTGACGGCCCACCGCAGCAACAGCAGGACAAAGGTGATGACCACAGCACTGGCCAGCGGCACAAAACGGGTCTTGCCATGCGCCAACGAGAAATGCAAGGCCTCGATGACATAGGGCTGGAAAACGTAAAGATACGTGAAACTAAAGGCAGAAAAAAGAAAGCCGCACACAACGGTCTGTATGCGGGCGGCTTTCTTAGATTGGTTTATCGCAATGCTTTCATTCATAGATGTTTCAAGCTTTCACTCGTTTCAAGACTACAGCCGAACGGGCGGGGACATACAGCTTGAGCCATTCCTTGCGGTCCTTGGCATAAAGCGGGTCGGCGCAAGTGAAATGGGGCATCGTGTCATCGGCAAAGCCGAAACCGCCGAAGTCTTTCGAGTCGGTGTTCAACACCACTTCATACTGTCCTCTCGGCACGAGGAAACCGTAGTCGGTAAACGACTGAGTCGGATTGAAGTTGAAGACAAACACCAGGTCCTTGCGGCGGTAAGCCAGAATCTGGTCACCGTCATTGTGCCATATTTCGATGACATCGGTCTTCTGGATATTCTTCACGCTCTCCAGGAGATGGATCATCGCCTTGTCGAAATCGCCCAAATAGTGGTAGCACAATTCCTTGTTGTCCACCAGGTTCCACTGGCGGCGGGCATACTTGTGCGACCATCCGTTGCCTTCGCGCGGGAAGTCAATCCATTCCGGATGACCAAACTCGTTACCCATGAAGTTCAGATAACCGCCGTTGATGGTAGAGGCTGTCAAGAGACGAATCATCTTGTGCAGGGCGATACCCCGCTGCACCACCCCATTCTCATCGCCTTTCTTGAAATGCCAATACATATCGGCATCAATCAGACGGAAAATGATGGTCTTGTCGCCCACCAACGCCTGGTCATGGCTTTCGCAGTAAGAGATGGTCTTCTCGTCACTCCGGCGGTTGGTCACTTCCCAGAACAGGCTGGACGGCTTCCAGTCTTCGTCACGGCGTTCCTTGATAATCTTAATCCAGTAGTCGGGGATGTTCATGGCCATACGGTAGTCGAAGCCATAGCCACCGTCGGCAATCGGAGCGGCCAGTCCGGGCATTCCCGACACTTCCTCGGCAATGGTGATGGCGCGGGCGTTGACCTGGTGAATCAGCTTGTTGGCCAGGGTCAGATAGCAGATGGCATTGTCATCCTGCGATCCGTTGTAATAGTCGCCGTAGTTGCAGAAAGCCTCACCCAGTCCGTGGCTGTAATACAGCATAGAGGTCACACCGTCGAAACGGAATCCGTCGAAATGGAAGTCCTCCATCCAGTACTTGCAGTTAGACAACAGGAAGTGGAGCACTTCGTTCTTGCCGTAGTCAAAACACAACGAGTCCCATGCCGGATGTTCGCGACGCGCACCCGTATAGAAATACTGGCAGGGGTCTCCGGCCAGGTTACCCAGACCTTCCATCTCGTTCTTCACGGCGTGTGAGTGAACGATGTCCATGATGACGGCGATGCCCATCTGGTGGGCGGTGTCAATGAGCTGCTTCAACTCATCGGGTGTACCGAAGCGTGAAGACGGTGCGAAAAAGCTCGACACATGATAGCCGAAACTGCCATAGTAAGGGTGTTCCTGGATGGCCATCACCTGGATGCAGTTATAGCCATCGGCCGCCACACGCGGCAGCACGTTTTCGCGGAACTCGTTATAGGTGCCCACCTTCTCGGCATCCTGGCCCATGCCCACATGACATTCGTAAATCATCAGCGGGCCTACGTTGGGAGTGAACACTTTTTTCTTGAACTTATACGGTTTTTCGGGACACCACACCTGTGCGCTGAAAATCTTGGTCTGTTCGTCCTGCACCACACGGTTGGCCCATGCCGGGATACGTTCGCCGCATCCACCTTCCCAATAGACTTTCATCTTATACAGGTCGCCATGCTTCAACGCATCGGCCGGCAAGGTGATTTCCCAGTTGCCCGACCCTTTCTGTCTTTTGAGTTTGTACTTGGGCGATTCCTGCCATCCGTTAAAATCGCCAATCAGATAAATGGCGGTGGCGTTCGGTGCCCATTCGCGGAACACCCATCCGGCCTTCTTGTCCAGACGATGCAGACCGAAATACAGGTGACCGGAAGCAAATTCGGCCAACGACTTCTTGCCTACCAATTCTTTTTCTTTGTCAATCACACGTTGGTAGCGGCCGGTAATGGCAGCTTCATAAGGTTCGAGCCAAGGGTCGTTCTTGATGATATTCAACTTCTCATCCATAGTATTAGTTGTTTGATTATTTCACTTTCACTTTTACAATCACTTTCTTTACGCCATCGGGGGTAATGCCCGGCGCATGGGCATCCTGCGGGAAAAAGATGGCGAACATACCCGGTTCTACCGCCAGGTAGTCGGCAGCCAACCCTGCATAGAAGGTGATGTCCTTATCGGCATCATATTCTTCTTCGGGCAGTTCGGCACGGGGAGTGTAACCCATCACTTCAGTCCCCGACAGCGGGATCTGGATGTCAATAAACTCATTATGGGTCTCCAGCCTTGCCTCTTCTTTTGTTTTGGGTTTTGTCTGAGCAATGCTTACGAACAGTTCGCCTTCCTTCAGAACCACCTTGCCTGTCGCCAGCGCGTTCAGGTCGGTCTGCTCCAAATACGCCATTGCCTCGGCAAACAGCGGATTCAAGGAAGCATACTGTGCCATGTTTTCAAACTTGTCTATTACCATAATTCTATCTGTATTAAAAATCTTCTATTCAAATTCGTCAATCACCTCGTTCGTAAAGTCGGCAAACGGTTTCAGCTGCCTGAACACTTCTGCTATACGGTCCAGAAAACACGGATCGGCAAAAAAAGAATCGGGCACCACACAGCACACCGAGTAATCCTTGCATTTCACATAGTCCGGATAAGGAAAGTCTTTGGGGAAACCTTTCGGCAGGGTCTTCAGGTGTTGCTCGCCGATGACCGGGAACCAGCGTCTGAATCCGGGAGCCTCCACAATGGAACGAAACTCACCGATATTATCGTACACGGCGCGACGTACGGCTTTCAGTATAGCGGGCGGCAGACACCAACTCCCGCCTGCCAGCAGACAGTTGCCGGGTTCGAGGTGCAGATAGTAGCCGCAATGATTGGATTTTTTCCCCCGCGCGTTGATGTAGCCGCCGATGTGATTCTTATAAGGCGATTTGTCCGGCGAGAAACGTATGTCCCGGTAGATGCGATACGTGCAGTCTGACGGCCTGACATGTGCCACGGTGCCATCAAACATGGCAATACGGGCAATGACAGCCGACAGTAATTCTTCGAAATCCTGCTGCACCGCCCGATAGTCCGACTTGTGTTCCTGAAACCAAGCCCGATTGTTGTTGACAGAGAGCTGCTTCAGAAACTCTAATATTCCGAGTACATTCATAACCGTTGAAATTTAACGACATCACAAACATACAAATTTATTTTGAAAAACACTATAAAAACAAGAGTATTTTTCCATCCGTCAGACCATATCTGGGGCCGACAGGCTCACTTGCCGCCGTTATTCAGCAGACGTCCGTTGCTGAAAGAGCCCTTGCGCGTCACGTTGCCGTTGGCATCCGTCTCAACGAACGGCCCGTCTTTCTTTCCGTTCTTGAAAAAGCCCTCAAAGCGGGTTCCATCCTTGTTGACGATGATACCTTTTCCGTTTTCCTTACCCCGGGCAAACTGTCCGGTGTAGACCGAACCGTCTTTCATCCGCAACTCACCGTGGCCTTCGGCCTGGTTGTCCTTCCATTCCCCCACATACTCATCGCCGTTGCCCCACAGGTAACGGCCTTTACCGGCACGCTGGTTCTTCACCCACTGGCCTTCATAGACCGCCCCGTTGGACCAGGTAAAGGTACCCGTTCCTTCCTGACGACCGTTCTTGAACTGACCGGCATACTTGTCACCGTTAGGATAGAAATAGATGCCCTGCCCGGTACGCTCGCCTTCAGCATAATCGCCTTCATACCGCTCGCCGTTCTGGAAATAATAGATGCCTTTTCCCTGCTGCACATCGTTCATCCAGTCGCCGACGTATTTGTCCCCGTTCGTGTAGACAAAGGTGCCCTTGCCATGACGCAGGCCGTTCTTCCAATGCCCTTCGTACTTCGAGCCATCTTCCCAGACCATCACACCCTCGCCGTCCTTCAAATCATCTTTCCACTCTCCCTTGTATTTCGATCCGCCCTTCCAGGTGTACTCGCCCTGTCCGTTGCGTTTGTCGTGGTACCACATCCCTACATACAGGTCACCGTTGTAATAATACATGGTGCCCTCGCCCTCCTGATAGTCGGCGAACCACAAACCTTCGTACCGGTTGTTGTTCATGAAATAATAGGTTCCCTTGCCATGCTGCTGGTCCTGGAACCATTCGCCTACATACTTTTCGCCGTCACTGAATGTATAAGTCCCTTGCCCTTCGCGTTTGCCCTTCTGGTATTCGCCTTCGTACACATCGCCGTTGCGGAAGACCGTTCGGCCCTTGCCGTGGGGTTTCTTCCCCTTCAGCTCCCCTGTGTATTCGGCACCGTCCTTGAACTTATAATATCCCAGCGACAGCTGGGCGGATGCAGTGAAAGTCTCCCACATCAATCCGAAACAGAGTAGATAAAGATATTTCATTGTCAGTTTTTCTTATTTATTAAAGTTTTCCGTCCATGCCGGGGGCGGTCACTTGCCTGCCACGACCTCCACCCAATTTTCCTTCCGGAAATACCGGCAGGCCAGGTCGCGCAGTTCTGTGGCGTCCACACTACGGACCGCCTGCGCACATTGCTCGAAGAAATCAGTCGGCAACCCTGCCGTTTCCATGAAAATCCAGGCCTCGGGCACCGAGAACACATGCTCATAAGAGCGGCACAAGTCGCCCAACATATAGTTTTTCACCATTTCCAGCTCGTCTTGCGGCACCGGCTGTTCAGCCAGCCGCTCCATTTCCTTGTACACTTCGGCTATCAGCGGACGCACATACTCATTGGCCGCCTCGGTACTGATGCCCAGCACACAGCTGCCGGGATAGGGCACCAGCCCCGCCCCGATGCCGTAGGTATAGCCTTTATCCTCGCGGATATTGCTCATCAGCCGGCTGCCGAAGTAACCGCCCAGCACCGTCACCAGCACTTTCAGCTTCTGGAAGTCTGGATGCGTCTGGGCGGGCACAAAGCAGCCCATCTTGACCGAGCTCTGCAGGGCATCGGCCTTTTCCACAAAAAACGACTGCCCGCAGGCAGGCGTCGGCACGTACATGGGCAATGACGTGGAGGGTTTCGTCCCACCCCACCCTTCACCACCGAAATGCTGTTCGATGCAGTGCAGAATCTCCGGTGTCACCTTACCCGACAGGTACAGCGAACAGTTGCCGGCATGATAATGCTGATGGTAGAACCGTGCCAACACCTCGCCCGACAAACGGTCATAATCATCCGCCACCACGGGATGTCCTTGCGGATGTCCGTCGCCGAACAAAGCCTGGTTCAGCTGCCGCCGGGCCATGACATCCACCCGCTCCGCATTGATCAGGAACTGCTGCCGGTTGGCATTGCGCACCACATCGAGCTCCTTCTCGGGAAAAATCGCCTCGCGTAACATGGAAGACAATATCTCCACCGTCTTCGGGAAATGCCTGACCAGCGAATACAACGTGACGAAGCCGTAATTGACAGCCGATGACAAATCCAGCCATGCCCCATAATAATCCAGCCGCTCGGCTATCTGGAACGAAGAGAACCGCCGGGTCCCTTCACGCAACATCCGGTTGGTGAACATCGCCTGCAAAGGCAGTTCCTGATTCCACTGTCCGCCACGCATCAGCACGTCAAACCGCACCACGTCCTCGTCCCCCATGCGCAACACCCGCAGCGGGATGCCGCCCGGCAATATCCGTTCTTCGGGGACGGGTAGTTCGAAATGTTCGATGGGCCGGATAACAGGCGCCACCGTTCTGTCTGGCAGCCTCATCGTTGCCGGTCTGTTTGTTTCGACAAAAACGCTTCGGCGCGCACCAAATCCTCAGGCGTATCGATGCCGATGGTCTCCACCTCGCTGACACCCACTTTCACCCGATAGCCGTTCTCCAGCCAACGCAGCTGTTCCAACGATTCCGCCAGTTCCAGCGGCGACTGCGGCAGAGCGGTAATCTCGGCCAATACCGGTGTCCGGTAAGCATAAATGCCGATGTGCTTATAATAAGTGTGTCCCGCCAGCCACTCCTTGCGGTCTACGCCCCGACGATAAGGAATGACAGAACGGCTGAAATAAAGCGCATTCCAATGACGGTCCACCACCACCTTCGGTGAATTGACATTCTCCAATGCATCCATCCCGTCTTCGGGCACAAAGGGCTTCACCAGCGTGGCTATCTGCGTGGAGGCATCGTCAAAGCAAGCTTTCAATGCGGTGATCTGGGAAGGACGGATAAACGGCTCGTCCCCTTGTATGTTGATGACCACATCATAATCTCCTCCCATCTTGGAGCAGGCTTCGCGGCAACGGTCTGTACCGCTCTTGTGGTGAACCGATGTCATGACCACCGTGCCGCCAAACGCCTTCACGGCAGCCTCGATGCGCACGTCGTCTGTAGCCACACAGACACCGTCGAGAACACCGGCCACCTGTTCATAGACGCGCTCTATGACCGTTTTACCGCCCAACAACGCCAGCGGCTTGCCGGGGAAACGGGTCGAGGCATAACGGGCGGGGATGATTCCTAAAAATTTCATGGTATCGTATTTTTATTGCAATAATCGTTGCAAATCTACGATAAAAATCCAAAGACGACAACACTCCGCAGAGAAAACTTTCCTCTGCGGAGTGCAAATGATGTATCACCTGTTGTCGCAGTCGGTCCTCCCTCAGAGGTGCAGGTACGTGCGCAATGCCTCCACATAGGCTTCGAAGGCACGGCACCCCTCGGGGGTCACCCGGCACACCGAACGGGTTTTCTTCCCTACAAAACATTTCTCGACTTCGATGTAACCGGCAGCCGTCAGTTTGTCCAGCTGTACGCTCAAATTGCCGGCCGTAGCTGCCGTCTGCTGTTTCAGGTAGACAAAATCAGCTTCATCCACCGTCATCAAGATAGACATCACCGCCAACCTCAGCTGGGAATGCAACAAAGGATCAAGCTCTTTCATCGGCATGGGCGGGCTCTATGGTTCAGTACATGTCCGGGCACTATCATCATGGCTACAAAAGCGGCGATAAACATCGGCAGGAACCACCCGGCCGACAATGCCACACGGGCTGCCACACAAGCCAGCGTCACGACACCGGCCAACATGCCTACAGCACCGCCCGCCACGAGTGACACTTCCTTCACCACCACTCCCTGCACCAGCTCGGCAAACCCTACCAATAACAGAGCGAACACAAACATAATGCTCCAGCAATCTTTACCGGCCAACAGCATCATGCCCAGGCAAACTGCAATACAGGCCAGCGAACTGTAGCCCACCGCCTGCCAGATGCCGGAACTGATGGTGTCGGCATAACTCTTCACCCCGGCATCCACTGCCTTTTTCCTGGCCAGATGCGGTGTCAGCGTCCCACCGACAATCATGATGAGGAACCACAGCCAGTTGACTGCCGGATGGCCGGTCCATACCAGCAGTCCGCCTACCAGCAACGATACGGTCACCGTCAGGTACCCCCACAACAGCATGATGTTGCCATCACCCAGACACAAGCGTCCCTTGGTGCGCTGTATCATCGCCGCTATCAGTTCGATGCTTTCTCTTTCCGTCAAATGTTTCTCTTCCATACTTCTTTTTTTATTGAATGACACTTTTAATTGATACTGACAGAAGCCGGATGGACAGTCCGCGCGCAACTGCACCTTCTTCCTTGGACAAAGATAAATCAGTTTATAATATAAACCAAGTATTATTCAATAAATTATTGTAGGAATCCCTCAAACAAAGAGGGTCATTCGCCGTAATGGTCTTGGGGTGTCTCCCCCATCTCCACTTCCAACTGTCCGCCTGCCGTCAAGACACTGAATGGGATACGAAGCTCCGTCAGCGGCTGTCCGTTCAAGCGGTACCGTTGCGCATAGACTGCCGTGCGGCTGTTGTTTGTCGTCTTAATCACGAACTCCTTCCCTTGATAGTAATCGGGATGCAGACGGATGGTCATCCTGTCAAACTGCGGGCTGCCCAATGCGAACGACGGATCCACACGTCCCAGTCCGGCCACATCGAACAGGCCAAACGATGAAATGACGTACCAGACTTGGTCTTGTCTGCTACCGATGCAGACTCTACCCGGATGCGTCCCAAGTAGTCCTCCCATTGGGCATGGGCACGGTTACGAACCTCCTCAAAGCCCAGCCGTCCATCCTCGGTCTCCTGCTGACGGTTCAGACGGGCGTTGGCCACCGATGTGTAGGACAAGCCTACCTGTGCCGTCACAGCCTCACGTTCGGCGGTGTCATACGTCAGATAAGCACCGGCACCCGGACCTTTGGCCTCTGTCTGACCTGCATGGATGGTTTCGTCGACAAACGTACCCACCTCGCGGGGCTACGTGAACGAGAACTTGAAGTGATGGTCACCTGGCTGGAAGAACGGATTTCCCTCGGGATGGCAGCTGTGGCGCGAAGCCAACAGGATGGGTTGCAGCACCGTGTAGTCCACCGGATTATCCGTAGGATCTATATAGTCCGCCACTGCCACCGAAGAAGACAACGTGACAGCCACCTGGTCCGAAGCCGCACTGATCCAGTTGCCGATGCCACGCGGATGTTGCTCCTTGTTCTCTACATAATAACGTTCGCCGGCAGCTCCGGGCATCTCGTCGCGTCCGATGGTCAACGCACCATAAGGTACCTCATAGGAAACCTCCGCCTTGCCCAGTGCCAGCGGCAGCATGAGCCGGAAATCCCGATACATCACGCCTTCCCAGTTGAGCAGGTCCACCTCCATGTCCACACGTTTAGTCTGATGATAAATGCGAAGCGTCTGTTCCACTACCGCATGACGGATAGGCGTGCGCATCTTGTAGGCGGTATAGACCGGACTGTTTTCAGTCAGTTCCCATGCCGGCGCATGCCACCCAGTACGGTCGAAGCCCTCCATATCCGGTTGCTGCACGGCATCAAACTCACCGGCCCCGTTGCCGTAAGAATGCATGGTGGTCTACATGGACGACAACCTCACCGAACCGCTGGACCTGGACACGCTGGCCGAACGGTGTAACCTGTCCGTATCCCGATTCAAACATTCGTTCAAGGAAGAGACCGGCATCCCTCCTTCCGAATATGTCAACCGTAAAAAGGTGGAAAAGGCCCAAAAGCTAATGAAAGAACACATCCGGTCAGTAGCCGACGTGGCCTACCAGCTGGGCTTTTCCTCGCCGGCCTATTTCTCGACCGTCTTCAAGCAATACCTCGGCTATTCGCCATCCGACTATCTGAAACGGCTGAAAGCAACCCAAGACTGACGGGGGGCACTCCCCTCCCCGTCACGCCGTGCAAATCTTGAAGAGCGGCGCACTTTGCAGGGCCAAGAACTTGTCGGACGAAAAAAACAGCCGGCCACCTGCCGGAGCCGTGATGACCGCTTCGACCGTTCCCTTATAAGGATGGATGATGTGGGCCAGCAAATCACCTTCGTTCACCATGTCACCCGCTTTGCGGAAGGCGAAAAAGATGCCCGAGACGGGAGCCTTGATGCACACCAGTTCAGACTCGTCGAACACCACAGGACGATATCCTGCCGAGGGGCGGCAGTCGGCCACCGTCAGCCCTACCCGCTCCATGAAACGCACCACCGCCGACTGCACCTCACGGCTGACCTGCATATCGAGGGTGCTGTTGCTGCCGCCATACAGCGAATAGGCCTTGGTCTCCCAAATCTGCCAGTTGTAGTTGAGCAGCGTGGTGTCGAAAGGCAAAGGCTGGCGCACGCACACGTATGGCAACCCGAACAGGCCAGCGGTCTGTATGTCCTCGTACCCCGTATGCAGCAGCTTCACGTGGGGCATATAGCAGCCCGCCACATACGAGCTGGCCATCTGCACCCCGTACTGATAGCCCTGCAACGCCTTGAACAAGGCGTCGGCAATGCGCTGTGTCGTCTCACCCAGCCGGTAGCCGGGAAACATACGGTTGATGTCTGTACCGTCCATCGCCCAAAACCGTTTCCCGATGTTCATCGAGAAAGGATTGGCCGATGGAATGACCAGTATCTCCACACCGTCGGTCAGCCCTTTGCGTTTCTCTATCTGCTGCAATGTCTTCACCAGCTGCGCACAGGTGTGCAGCTGCTGCACCTCATCGCCCCGTAATGAGCCCACCACGGCCAGCGTCTTCTCTCCCTCACCGAACCGGAATCCCCGGATACGGAAGTCATCCCTGAAAGGGGAACTCATGGAATATATTATCTCTTCTTTCATGACCTTTGTTGTTTGAATGAATACAGCTACGCCCGCTCTCCTCACATCTTATAGATACGCGCCAGCAAGGAGCCCTCGTACACCACAGGATAGGCACGCAGCGTGAACATCAGCCCCCGTGCCGGAGCCGTCACCCGTTGGAGTGTCTCGCCGGTCAGCGGACTGACAATGCAACCTATCTCCTCGCCCTGTTCCACCAGCTCGTTGTTGCGGTTTTCGGTGAGGAACACCCCCGAGGCTTCGGCATTGACAAACTCCACCCCGCCAATGCCGGACACAATGGACTCTTGGGGGCTCCGGCTCAAGTCGGGCAACTCCCGCCACATTCCCATCTGGTACATCAGATGCAGGATGCCGTCTACGAGGCGTTCGCAATAGCCATGGTTGATGCGCATCCCCACCCCCATCTCCACCACCAGCACCGGCGTGCCGAGGCTGTTGAGCGAATGGGCCAACGTAGATTCGAGTACGGTAGCCGCCTCGTGTACCCAGATGAAGTCCATCCGCAGCCATTGCGCATAGGGCACCAACCGGTCGGCCGTATTGACATTGATACGCACCTGCGGTATTTCGCGCAGAAAGATATTGCTGGAGTGGATGTCAATCACCATGTCGGCCCCTTGCAGGTCGAGCATCAGCCGATGCACCAACGATTCGGCCATCGTCCCTTCTTCCGCCCCCGGAAAGATGCGGTTCATATCCAGGTCAAAGCCCGGGATACCGCGCGTGATGGAATCAATACCCAGCGGGTTGAGGGCGGGATAAATCTCCAACGTACCGTCGAGCCATTCCGGGTGCTCCGCCACCATACGGTTCAACCGGTAGCAGACGTACTGTCCCTCCAGCTCGTCGCCGTGGGTACCTGTCACAATGCAGATGCGCTTCTTGCCTGTCCCGCCTGTGAGGACATTTTTCCGGATCTGCCATTTCTCGTCCACCGGCAAGTCGGTGGAAACGATTGTCTGTATCATATTTCTTCAACTATTATGCGCACCTGCGTCTGCTGCCCTGCCGTGCCTCTGAAAACGCCCCGGTTGACGGGACAGTCGGCGGCATCACGTCCGTGCGCTATCTTTATATATCCGTAATCTATCTCATGGAGGTTGTTGGTAGGATCCAACGCCCGCCATACCCCGCCATCGCACACTTCCACCCAGGCATGGGTGGTGCCCAAACCGGGAATGAACCCGTTGGCATAACGTGCCGGAATGCCGGCGGCCCGACACAGCCCAATGAGAATGTGGGCGTAGTCCTGGCACACCCCTTGCCGCTGCCCGAATGCCTCGGCTGCCGTAGTGGTCATCAGGGTAGTGCCGGGCGCATAGGTCATGTAGCGGTAGACAGCCTCTGAAAGCCGGCAGGCCAAGGCCCAGCCCGACTTGCCTTCGCGATGCTCCAGCAGGAACCGCTCCATCTCGACCGACGGAACGGTCTGCCCCGACTGCACCTGGAACAATCCAAGCAGGCTCTCCTTCTCTAACGCGATGCGGTAAGGTTCCAGCCTCGCCTCTCCGCTGCTGACGAAGACAAACGAGTCGTGCGGACGGAGCACCTGTCCGTATTGGATGGGGTTATGCCAGGCGTCGGCACCGTAAATGACACTCTCACGCGGATACAGGAACAAGTCCCTATGGCTCATCTGCTGGCAGTCGTTGACGCAGGGCATACAGCGCAACAAGAAGAAATGACGCGCCACGGAAGTACTGAAATGGATGATGGTCTGGTAATTATAGATGTACTTCTTCATACCTCTCTTTTATCTATTCGGCTGTCTGTCCCCGTAGTGTCAAAGCAATACGAGGTGGTTGACGTATTTCAGCAGTTTGAACTTATATTCGGTGTCCTCGGACTGATAGCAGTCCTCGTCCAGCAACCGGTCCAGCTGTTCCAGAATCACCGGGTCAAGAATGCCGTCGAAATCATCTGCACATTTCTTCAGGCTTTCGTAGGTCTCGGCAATACGGTAGAAAGGATAGTCAAACCGCACGTGCATATCCATGTTCTCCACCAGTTTCCCCACACGCAACAGGTCGCGGACACCGTCGTCATAGATACGCTCATCGGCCGAGCCCCAGAAGGCCAGCAGATAGTCGGTGATGTTCTGAAGGTCGGTGATGTTGGTCACCCCCTCAGCAGCGGCAGCCTTGATTTTCACCAACGAGAGCTGGATGTACGACAAGGTCTCGCTCATGATTTCCTCGCGCAGCACAATGGCATTGTCATTGGCCAGTTCGAGGCCCGACACCAACGAGCCGGGATTCTTCGTGTCATACATATAGCCCAGCATGAAACTTGTATAGTCCGGGTAGACCGTTGTGGCATCCAGCCGTTTGTAGTAGTCCAGGTATTCGTCACCGCTCCCGTCAATCATCTTGTCATAGAATTTACGCAGCAGGTGCAGGCTGAGGTAAACCCGCTCGGCATAACGTCCGAGCCAGTACAGCCGGTTGGCTTTGGTTGCCGAAATGGCATTGCAAATCGATGCAGTCATATAGCATATAAGTTTTTTAGGGTCATTTGTTAGGATATTGTCTCTCTCTGTAGGCAGGCCTCATTGTTCGAGCACCCATGTGTCCTTAAATCCTCCTCCTTGCGAGGAATTTACGACAAACGAGTCCGGATTGCGCGAGAAGCGTGTCAGTCCGCTTTTCCACACTTTCGTGGTCTGTCCCGACACCACGAAGGCACGCAGGTCGGCCTTACGTTCCACCCGCTGGTCCCCTTCCAGAATCTCCAGGTCCTTGAAGTCGATGACTTCCTGGGCTATCCACCGGCGAGGGTCGGCCATAATCAGCTGCTTCAGCTCTTCCAGCCGTTCGGGGGTCAGATCCCGTCCGAAGACCACCCCATAGCCACCTGCCTCGCTTACGTCCTTGATGACCAGTTTGTCCAGATGCTCCAGGATGTACCGGTAGTCTTCTTCAAAATAGGGCAGATAAGTAGGCGCATTGCTCAGTATCGGCTCTTCGTGCAGATAATACTGTATCATCTTGGGCACGAAATAATAGATTCCCTTGTCATCGGCCACCCCGTTGCCCAGCGCATTGACCACCGCCACATTTCCTTTCTTGTAGGCCTGCATCAGGTTGGGGATACCCAGCAGGGAAGAAGGCTCAAACACCAGCGGGTCCAGGTACTCGTCACTCACCCTGCGGTAGATGCAGCCCACCAAGTGCCGTTCGTTGTACATGTCCGTATAGACCACCTGGTCGTTTTCCACCATCAGGTCGCCGGGGAAAGCCAGCAACGCCCCCGTCTTCTCGGCCAGGTAAGAATGCTCAAAGAAAGCCGAGTTATAACGTCCCGGGGTGAGAATCACATTCGCCCCGCCGTTCACGTTGACAAAGTCCATCATTTCTTTCAACAGCTGGCTGTAGTCGCGACTGTCCACCACCGCATTTTCCTGAAAGGTCTGCGGCGACACCTTCCGGGTAATGGTGCGGGCTATCATCGGATAAGACGCCCCCGAAGGGATGCGCAGGTTATCCTCCAGGATATACCATTTCCCATCCTTTGCCTGTACCAAGTCAATGCCCGAAATGTGCGAATAGATATTGTGCGGCGGTGTCACACCTTCACACTCAGGAGTATATCCTTTCGAGGAATACACAAATTCGGCAGGCACCACACCGTCCTTGATAATCTGTTTGTCGTGATACACGTCATACAGGAAACGGTTCAGCGCATCCACCCGCTGCACCAGTCCCTGCTCCAGCATCCGCCAGTCGTCTGCCGGAATGACACGGGGAATGGAATCAAACGGGAACAACTGTTCTTTGAACACTCCGTTCTTGTAAATACCGAAACGCACGCCAAACCGCTCCAACCAGCGGTTCACCGTATCCCTGCTTTCAATCAGTTTGTCCATTACAATCCTCCTAATACAATCTTTTATAAAACCAATACATAGGTTCTGTTTTCTTTTTGCTATTAAATGATGCCACAAAGGTAGCAATAGGAAACCATAGAAAAGATGTCCAACTTGACTTTTTCTTCTCAAAAACGAATAATGCTTTCATTTGTTTACTATTTAAATAAATATCATTTCATCTTGCAACAATAAAAACCCATTTCAATAACAAACAGAAACGGCCGCAAACATCTTCCGGAAACTCTTCGGACAAAAAAACCAGAAAAAATTTGGCAAATCCGACAGATTATCCCATCTTTGCAAAATAGTTTTACAATAGATTCGTTTATGAAAAAGAAAGCATTGATTACCGGCATCACCGGTCAGGATGGCTCCTATTTGGCAGAGTTCCTGATAGAAAAAGGATACGAAGTTCACGGCATCATGCGCCGCTCCTCCTCCTTCAACACTGCGCGTATCGAACACCTCTATCTTGACGAATGGGTACGCGACATGAAAAAGGAGCGTCTGATCAAGCTCCATTGGGGAGATATGACAGACTCCAGCTCACTGGTCCGCATCATCGGCGAAGTGAAACCGGATGAAATCTATAACCTGGCGGCACAAAGCCACGTCAAAGTGTCGTTCGATGTTCCCGAATATACCGCCGAGGCCGATGCCGTAGGCACCCTCCGCCTGCTCGAAGCCGTGCGCATCTGCGGGCTCGAAAAGACCTGCCACATCTATCAGGCCTCCACTTCCGAGCTCTTCGGCAAGGTACAGGAGGTGCCGCAGAAAGAGACCACCCCGTTCTATCCCCGCTCTCCCTACGGTGTGGCCAAACAATACGGGTTCTGGATTACCAAAAACTACCGCGAGAGCTACGGCATGTTTGCCGTGAACGGCATCCTGTTCAACCATGAGAGCGAGCGCCGCGGTGAGACTTTCGTCACCCGCAAGATAACGCTGGCAGCCGCCCGCATCAAACAGGGCTTCCAGGACAAGCTCTACCTGGGCAATCTGGACGCACGGCGTGACTGGGGCTATGCCAAGGACTATGTGGAATGTATGTGGCTCATCCTGCAACACGAAACCCCTGAGGATTTTGTCATCGCCACCGGCGAAATGCACACCGTGCGCGAGTTCTGCACACTGGCCTTCCATTACCTGGGCATTGAGCTGAAGTGGGAAGGCGAAGGCGTTGACGAGAAGGGTATCGACACGGCCACCGGCCGGACGCTCATCGAAGTGGACCCGAAATATTTCCGTCCTTGCGAGGTAGAGCAGCTGTTGGGCGACCCCACCAAAGCCAAACAACTGCTGGGATGGAACCCCTGCAAGACCAGCTTCGCCGAATTGGTAAGAATCATGGTGGAACACGACATGAAGTTCGTACGGAAAATCCACCTCAAAGCACAATTGGACAATGAGCAGTAAATTGGAGAAATCCGCCAAAATATATGTGGCAGGGCACCACGGGCTGGTGGGCTCTGCCATCTGGAACAATCTGCAGCAACGCGGCTACACCAACCTGACGGGCCGCTCACACAAGGAGCTGGACTTGCTGGACCCCGTGGCGGTGAGGGAATTCTTTGACCAGGAACAGCCGGAAGCCGTCGTGCTGGCCGCTGCCCACGTGGGCGGCATCATGGCCAACCTCACCTACCGTGCCGACTTCATCTACCGCAACCTGCAGATACAGCAGAATGTCATCGGCGAAAGCTTCCGCCACGGTGTGAAGAAACTGCTCTTTCTGGGCAGCACCTGCATCTATCCCCGCGAGGCTCCGCAGCCCATGAAAGAAGAGGCCCTGCTGACCTCCCCCTTGGAGTACACCAACGAGCCGTATGCCATCGCCAAAATAGCCGGCCTGAAGATGTGCGAGAGTTTCAACCTGCAATACGGCACCAACTACATCGCCGTCATGCCCACCAACCTGTATGGCCCTAACGACAACTTCCATTTGGAGAACAGCCATGTGCTGCCCGCCATGATCCGGAAAATCCATCTGGCCAAATGTCTGAACGAAGGCAACTGGGAGGCGGTCCGCAAAGACATCGGCCTGCGTCCCGTAGAAGGGGTGGACGGCAGCCGTTCCGAGCAGGAGATTCTGGAGAAGCTGGCCAAATACGGCATCACGCCGCAGGCCGTCACCCTTTGGGGAACAGGAAAACCGCTCCGCGAGTTCCTCTGGAGCGAAGAGATGGCCGACGCCAGCGTCCATGTGTTGCTCAACGTGAACTTCAAGGACACCTACCGTCCCGGCGACCGGGAGATACGCAACTGCCACATCAATGTAGGGACGGGCCAAGAACTGAGCATCCGCGAAGTGGCCGAGAAAATCATGCAGGAGATACAGTTCAAGGGCGAACTGCGTTGGGATGCGTCGAAACCCGACGGCACGCTGCGCAAGCTGACGGACGTGTCCAAGCTGCATGCCTTAGGATGGCACCATCAAATCGAGATAGACGAAGGCATCCACCGTCTGTACGAATGGTATCTGCAAGGCATCTGCATCAACCACTTCGCCTGAGCCCCGACAGACGGGAACCGTGTTCTCTCTCACACGGGACACCTGCTAAAAAGAACCATCCCGGTCTTGCCGTATGATAGCACATACACAAGACCGGGATGGTTGTCTGTCATTTCTCCTTGATGTCCACCACCAGATTCAGCTCATCCAGCTGCTTCTGGTCGAGGAAGCCCGGAGCGTCCAGCATCACGTCACGACCGGAATTGTTTTTCGGGAAGGCGATGCAGTCGCGGATGGAGTCCAGACCGGCGAACAACGACACCCAGCGGTCAAGCCCGTAAGCCAGTCCTCCATGAGGAGGCGCGCCAAACTTGAAGGCATTCATCAGGAAGCCGAACTGTTCCTGCGCCTTTTCGGGCGTAAAGCCCAGTATCTCGAACATCTTGGCCTGCAGCTGCGAGTCGTGGATACGGATAGAGCCTCCGCCCACCTCCACACCGTTGATGACCATGTCGTAAGCGTCGGCACGCACGGCAGCCGGGTCCGTGTCGAGCAAGGGGATATCCTCATTCTTAGGATGTGTGAACGGATGGTGCATGGCCATCAGTCGTCCCTCCTCCTCGCTCCATTCGAACATCGGGAAGTCCACCACCCACAGGCAGGCGAACCGGTTCTTGTCGCGCAGCCCCAGGCGGTTACCCATTTCCAGACGCAACTCGCACAACTGCTTGCGGGTCTTCATCACATCATCACCGCTCAGCACCAGGATCAGGTCACCCGGCTTGGCACCAAAGGCCGCCTTCATCTGCTGCAGCACCTCCTGTGAATAGAACTTGTCCACACTCGACTTGACGTTGCCATCGGCCTCCACACGGGCATAGACCAGCCCCTTTGCGCCAATCTGCGGACGCTTCACAAACTCCGTCAGCTGGTCCAACTGTTTACGGGTATAGCCGGCCGCACCCTCGGCACAGATACCGCCCACGTAAGCCGCGTTGTCGAACACCGAGAAACCATGTCCCTTCATGACATCCATCAGCTCTACGAACCGCATGCCGAAACGCAGGTCGGGCTTGTCACTGCCATAATACTTCATGGCGTCTGCCCACGGCATCCGCTGGAAAGGTTCCGTCAGCTCCACACCACGGAGTTCCTTGAACAGATGCTTGGCCATCCCCTCGAACAGCGAGATGATGTCCTCCTGCTCCACGAAACTCATTTCGCAGTCAATCTGCGTAAACTCAGGCTGGCGGTCGGCACGCAGGTCCTCATCGCGGAAGCACTTCACAATCTGGAAATAACGGTCGAAACCGGAGACCATGAGCAGCTGCTTCAACGTTTGGGGAGACTGGGGCAAGGCATAGAACTGCCCGGGATTCATCCGCGAGGGCACCACAAAGTCACGTGCGCCTTCGGGCGTGGAGCCAATCAGCATCGGGGTCTCCACCTCCAGAAAACCTTTGCCGTCAAGATAGCGGCGCACCTCCATCGTCATGCGGTGGCGCAGCTCCAGATTCCGGCGCACGGCGGCACGGCGCAGGTCCAGATAACGGTATTTCATCCGAAGGTCGTCACCCCCGTCGGTATTCTCTTCAATGGTGAACGGCGGTGTCAGTGCCGTGTTCAAGACATTCAGCTCTGCAACAATGATTTCAATCTCACCGGTAGGAATATGGACGTTCTTGCTGGAACGCTCGTTCACCGTACCCTTGGCCTGTACCACAAATTCACGGCCCAAATGATTGGCACGCTCGCACAGCTCGGCATTGATGTCGGTGTTGAACACCAGCTGCGTGATGCCGTAACGGTCACGAAGGTCAACGAAGGTCATCCCACCCATCTTCCGCACACGCTGCACCCATCCGGCCAGCGTCACGCTTTTGCCTGCATCGGCAAGCCGCAGCTCGCCGCACGTATGACTTCTGAACATAATTTCTTTCTGTTGGTTTTTAAAAACGGGACAAATTTAGCACGTATTTTTGATTTATGCAATTTATTGTAGCACTTGCAGCCCCACACAACCGTAAAATTCAAAGACGGGGGATACCAAGGTGCCCTTGGTGATTGGGTGATCAAGAAGTTCCCCCTACACTAACCAACCCTTTCCCCCTTACCATTCAGTATCACGCCATCTTCATCGTTGTCTTTACAAAGGTACATATCATATCCGACGGCCTTGATGCTACAGTAGGAAGGAGGCGTGATTACCTTGCCGTGTGCGGTCATCAGTCCATACCATCCACTTTCTGCCTCATAGCACCGACATTTTGCCATCTTCTCCACGGGCAATGGCACTATGTTTTCCGTCTCACTGGTGAGTGTACCTTCTTCATTGTAATTTTTAGAAGTAGAGTAGCGCAACTCATCCGACTCGTAGGTCATATAACTTACGTCATTGATGTAGAAATCATTGATAATCTCACCGCTATGGTCGTAACGCTGAATGATGTGGTTGCTGAGTGTGACACTGATGTATTCGCTGCTGACCCAAATCTGACCATTCGTGAACGGAATGACTGTATTCAGCGTACTGTCCAATACGCTCTTGCCCTCTCCGTTATCGACAACCCAGAAGTTTCCAGCAGATGCAATGGAGAAGTATTCAGGCTTCAACACCCACTTGCCCTGCTTGTCCAACAGACCGAAACGATCACGACGTTCATTGTGGACAATGCAGCGATTATTATGGAATACATAGCCTTCTGCTCCGGGGATATAAGGAATCTGTGGGTCTATCACCACCTTGC
>CAMAFR010000034.1 GCA_945833835.1 uncultured Bacteroides sp. | reverse complement strand
AACATGGCCGACGGCTGCATCCTGCTGGTGGACGCCTTCGAAGGCCCCATGCCCCAAACCCGCTTCGTCCTGCAAAAAGCCCTGCAAATCGGGCTGAAGCCGATTGTGGTGGTCAACAAGGTGGACAAACCCAACTGCCGCCCCGAAGAAGTGTATGAAATGGTGTTCGACCTGATGTTCAGCCTGAACGCTACCGAAGACCAGCTGGACTTCCCGGTGCTCTACGGCTCGGCCAAGAACAACTGGATGGGGGAAGACTGGAAGACACCCACCGGCACCATCACTCCGCTGCTGGATGCCATCGTGAAATACATCCCCGGCCCCCAGCAACTGGAGGGCACCCCGCAGATGCTGATCACCTCGCTGGACTATTCTTCGTACACCGGACGTATCGCAGTGGGACGTGTGCACCGCGGCACCATCAGCGAAGGCATGAACATCACCCTGGCCAAACGTGACGGCACCCTGGTGAAATCGAAAATCAAGGAGGTGCATACGTTTGAAGGACTGGGACGGAAGAAGGTGGCCTCGGTATCATCCGGCGACATCTGCGCCGTCATCGGCATCGAAGGCTTCGAAATCGGCGACACCATCTGCGACGCCGAGAACCCGGAACCGCTGCCGCCCATCGCCATTGACGAACCGACCATGAGCATGCTGTTCACCATCAACGACTCGCCTTTCTTCGGGAAGGAAGGGAAATATGTCACCTCCCGCCACATCCAGGACCGTCTGGCCAAAGAGCTGGACAAGAACCTCGCCCTGCGTGTGAGAAAGGCCGAGAACGAAGACGGCAAATGGGTGGTGTCCGGCCGTGGAGTGCTCCACCTGTCGGTACTCATCGAGACCATGCGCCGCGAAGGCTACGAGCTGCAGGTAGGACAGCCGCAAGTGATCTTCAAGGAAATAGACGGTGTGAAATGCGAGCCCATAGAAGAGCTGACCATCAGCGTCCCCGAAGAGTTCTCCAGCAAGATGATTGACATGGTGACCCGCCGCAAGGGTGAAATGGTGTCTATGGAAACCCAGGGCGACCGTGTGAACATTGAGTTTGACATGCCTTCGCGCGGCATCATCGGCCTGCGCACCAACGTGCTCACCGCCTCGCAGGGAGAGGCCATCATGGCTCACCGCTTCAAGGAGTACCAGCCCTACAAAGGCGACATCCCCCGCCGCACCAACGGCTCGATGATTGCCATGGAGAGCGGCACGGCCTTTGCGTATGCCATCGACAAGCTGCAAGACCGCGGCAAGTTCTTCATCTATCCGCAGGACGAAGTCTATGCCGGACAGGTGGTGGGCGAACACGTGCATGAGAACGACCTGGTCATCAACGTCACCAAGTCGAAGAAGCTGACCAACATGCGCGCCTCGGGCTCTGACGAGAAGGCACGCATCATCCCGCCGGTCATCTTCTCGCTCGAAGAGGCACTCGAATACATCAAGGAGGACGAATATGTGGAGGTGACCCCCAAGAGCATGCGTATGCGCAAGGTGATTCTGGACGAGCTGGAACGCAAGCGCGCCAACAAGAACTGACCAGCCTCATCCGCCAACCCCCAACGAGGGTGTGCCAGGACACCCGGTGCGATACCGGACGATTGTTCTGGCACACCTTCGTTCCTGTTTACCGATTATCCATCATTCACTTAAATCAATGCTTATGAAACAGAAAACAAGTATCTTACTGTGTTTAGTGGCAGTCTTTGCCGCCTTGATTCCCCTCTTCTCTTCACAGGCCAAACACCAGCTGACCATTGTCTCCTACAACATCCGCCACGGTGAGGGCACCGACGGCAAGACCGACTATGCGCGCATCGCCCGTATCTTCACCGAACAGGAAGCCGATGTGGTGGCCGTGCAGGAAGTGGACAGCGTGACCGGCCGCAGCCGGGGCAACGACGTGCTGCAAGAGCTGGCGGAGGCCGCCGGGATGCACCCCACCTTTGCCCGCGCCATCGCTTTCGACGGCGGTGCCTACGGCATCGGTATCCTGTCGAAAGAAGCGCCGTTGTCCGTGCAGCGCATCCCCCTGCCGGGACGCGAAGAGGCCCGTGTGCTGATAGTGGCGGAATTTGAGCGGTTCTTCTTCGGATGCACGCACCTGTCGCTCACGCCCGAAGACCAGTTGGCCTCACTGCCCGTCATCCGCCAGGCAGCCTCGGCCATGAAGAAACCCTTCATCCTGGCCGGCGACTGGAATGCCGTCCCCACCGAACCTTTCATTCAGGAAATACAGCAGGACGTGACGCTGCTGAACGACCTGACGCAACCCACCTGGCCGAGCGATGTCCCCGAAACCATGATTGACTACATCGGGGTCTGGAAGACTACCGGACCGCACATCAAGGCCACCCACACCGCCGTCCTCCCCGACAGCGTCTCTTCCGACCATCGCCCGGTGGTGGTGAAGGTGGAGGGACTGTAAGCCCTACCGCCTCACGGCACGCATCACCCGCATCAGGTTGCCGCCCCACAGCTTGCGGAGGTCTTCCTCGGTATAGCCTTTTTCGAGCAGCTGCACGGTGAGGTTGATGAAGTCATTGTCACCGTAGCATCCGGTGAGGCCGCCCCCGCCGTCGAAATCGCTGCCGATGCCGACATGGTCAATGCCCGCCACCTGGATGATATGGTCCAGATGGGCCACGGCATCGGTCACCGAAGCCGCCCGACGGTCTGTGTTGATATAGGCATCGAGCAGGCACACTTGCACCACCCCGCCGTTGCGGGCCAGGGCACGCAGCTGTTCGTCCGTCAGGTTACGGTCATGGTCACACAAGGCACGTGCCGACGAGTGGGAACAGATGACCGGACGCTTGCTCTGCTTCATGACCTCCCAGAACGTTCCCTCACTGGCGTGAGACAGGTCAATCATCATGCCCAGCCGGTTCATCTCCTTGACGACCTGGCGGCCGAAAGCCGTCAGGCCCTTCGAGGCATCGGCCGTATGGGTGGACGAGTGGCAGATGTCGTTGTCATACGAATGGCACAACGTGATGTAATTGACCCCCATCTGCTTGAAGCGGGCAATATTCTTGAGGTCCTTGCCGATGCCGTAGCCGTTCTCGATGCCAATGAAGAAGGCTTTCTTGCCCTCGGCCTTCAACCGCCGCATGTCCTCTTCGGTCACGGCCACTCCACACCAGTCCTTGCAGCGCTCCACCTCTTTATAGATGCCTTCGATGATGCCAGCCACTTTCTCCACAGCCTGCTGCAAGGAGGCATCGTCGCGTTCGCCTTGGGCGATGAAAGCCGCCAGGAACTGGGCGTCGAGCTGGCCCTCGTCCATCTTCTGCAGGCTCACCATGTTACCGCCCCGCCGGTCGAGCGAAACGCCCCTGCCGAAACCCATCGGGGTATCGGTATGTGTGTCGACCGAGAAGATGCGCCGGTGGATGGCCTTGGCCTGCCGGAAGGTGGCCGCCTTGCCGACCAGGAAACGGAAGAACTTGACAAACGTGGTGTCGCCCTGCGAGGCAAACACTTCGGGATGGAACTGTACGGCCAGCAACGGACGGTGGGGATAGCCTTCGATGACTTCCGGAATGCTGTCGGGCGACCAGCCGCTCACGGTCAAATCCATGCCCAACCGGCTGATGCCCTGATGGTGCATACTGTTCACCTGCAACGGACGGTCATCGCCCAACAGACGGTGAAGCGTACTGCCAGGGACGACCGTCACCGGATGTGCCACACCGCTATGGCCGGGACGATGGCCGACAGCCGACGGATGGCAGGCAGGAAGGTCTTGGTAGAGCGTACCGCCCAGTCCTACATTGAGCAGCTGCAAGCCGCGGCACACTCCCAACAAGGGGATGTTGCGGTCTAACGCCAATTTCAACAAGGTCAGGTCGGCCACATCACGGGCGGCATTGACCGTCTCCAGCTCCGGAAGGGCCTCCGCCCCGTAATAGGCCGGTGCGATGTCCTCGCCTCCGGTCAGCACCAGTCCGTCCAGCCTGGCCACCATGTCACGCATCAGCTCCGCGTCAGTGGTCAGGGGGAGCAGGACAGGAAGGCCGCCGGCACGCGACACCGCCTCGACATACGTCCGATTGACCGTAGCCCGACGGTCGTCACCACCTCCTGAAATACCTATCAGCGGGCGGTGTTCCACCAGCGGGGCCGCCAACGAGTCCACTTGTCTGTACAGTTCTGCCAACGCCGGTGCCCACTGAGGGACACGCTTCACGCGCTGTGCCTTCAGGCTGCCACACCCTATGAAGAGCAAGAGCAGCAGGAAATATCTTTTTTGCATATCTATGAAGTTTAATTGTGCGCAAAAGTAACATTTTCTGCTGCAAAACAAGCATACGCTCCCTTATTTTTTGGCTTCTGCTGACAAAAAGGAAGTCCGACTGACGTTTCTGGAGGTGTCTTGCTCAATGAAATAACGGGGACGACGCTTCACCTCCTTGTAGATTTTGCCGACATACTCGCCGATGATGCCGCACGCCAGCAGGATGGCCCCTCCGATGAACCACAACGACACCAACAGCGAGGTCCATCCGGGCATGGCATTGCCTTTGGCGAAGCTCCACAAGCCGTAGACGATGGCTGCCAGCGACACGACGATGAACAGCAACCCTAAATAAGTAATGTAGCGCAGCGGGCGGACCGAGAACGAGGTGATGCCGTCGAGCGCAAAGCTGATCATCTTGCCCAACGGATACTTCGACTCGCCGGCAAACCGCTCCTTGCGGTCGTAACGAACCACAGCGGTGGCAAACCCCAGCGAGGCCACCATACCGCGCAAGAACAGGTTCCGTTCGGGGAAGGCCATCAGGGCCTGCAGGGCACGCCGGCTCATGAGCCGGAAGTCGGCATGGTTGTACACCACATTCCCGCCCAGCCCTTTCATCAGCCGGTAGAACGACAGGGCTGTCTGCCGCTTGAAGAAAGTGTCGGTCTTCCGTTCGCGCCGCACCCCGAACACCACATCGGTGCCCTCCAGATAGCGGTCCACCATCTGCGGGATGACCTCCACATCGTCCTGCAAGTCCGCATCAATGGAAACAGCGGCATCGGCCCGGGCCGCCGCCCACTCCAGTCCGGCCCACAGGGCCTGCTGGTGTCCTACGTTGTGGGCCAGCTTCAAGCCCTCGACGTACGGACAGGTGGCGGCAAAAGCCGCTATCAGCTCCCAGGTACGGTCTTTGCTCCCATCGTCGACATAAAGGAGAACGGCCTCCTCCACCTTGCGGGCGGAGCGGAGCCTGTCCAGCACCGCCGACAGGCGTGCAGTGGTCTCTCGCAACACTTCCTCTTCATTATAACACGGAACAACAATTGCCAGTTTCATCGGTAGTTTTCTGAGTTAATGGGTATTTATTCTGTTCATTCAGGCCGCCCGGCACTCCCTTCGTGGGCCGCCGGCGCACGCTTTCCACGGTGGAACACCCAGCGCACCAACAGGAAGTTGACGGGGATGGCCACCGCAAATACGGGCAGCGGAGCCCACGCGTCGGGGACGCCCACCCACAGGAAGACATTCAGCAGCACCATGTGGAGCAGGTAGTTGCTGACATGGGCACCGCCCATCCCGGCCAACCGCGACCACGAAGGCGGGGTGCCGAACGTGAAATAAGCTGTCATATAAAAATTCGCTATGAACGAAAGCACATAGCCCACGGTATAGGCCACGTTCACCTCCATCACCTGCCGGAGCAGGTAATAGCTGCCATAGTGCAAGCCGGTCGCCACGGTACCGACCACCCCAAAACGCAGGGCCTCGCCCATCCATTGCCGCTTGCCTTCCATCGCTCAGTCCTCCCGTTGATAAAACCGATAGAGGTGCAGCAGCTTGTGGTCGTCGCAACTGCGGTGCCTGAAATCCATCACTTCTTCGGCGCAATAGGCCGGATAGGTCTGCCGGAACACTTCTATCTCGTCGTTGCCCACCAGCAGGAAGCCTTCGGAAGGCAGAAACACCTCAAAAGGCACCACACGGTCGCCCAAATAGAAATTGACGGTGAACGGGTGCATCCGGTTCGCTTCGGTCACATCGGTGCGGTAAGAATAGACCTTGCCGACGGGCACCACCGAGGCGATGCGGCAGGCCACGCCATAGTCCGACTTCACGTTGAGGACCGTGGGCTGGTAGAAGGCATCCAACGCCATGAACAGCGTGAAGACCATCCCTATCAGCGAGCCCACCAGGGCCATGGGCCGGGCCTGGGCCGCCATCCGCACAAAAACAGCCACCGCCGCCACCGGCAACAGCACGACGACCAACCGGAACACTCCTATCGGGGAGGTCTGCAACGCATGGAGATAAGCCACATTCTGGGCGGCATGACGCCCGCTCCCGAACAACGAATCGGGCACCCATCCGGCACGGAGGCAGACAAAGGTGACAAACAGTGCCACCGACAGGCCGCCGACAATGGCTCCGAACGCCTTCAGCAACCGGCGGTGACGGCGTGCCAGCCACAGCAGGTATGCGGCCAGATAATAAGACAGGAAAGGATATACCGGCAGCAGGTAGACACTGCGCTTGCTTTTCGGGATGCAATAGAAGACGAAAATGACGGCAAAGCTCAAGAAGGTGAACAGGCGGACATCGTCCATCTCACGGACATACCGCCGGAGGCGTGCCACGACCGGAACACCGCGCCACGGTAGCTGCCGGTAACGCACCACGGACAGCGACATCACCACCAGCAGCGTGTAAGGCAGGAAACCGGCCGCCAAGGTCATGACATTGTAATGCCACGGATTGATGTGCGACTCGTAGGACATCTTGCCCAGAAAGCGGAGGACGTTCTCTTCGAGCACTAACTGGAGGAACCGCTCGCCCCCTTGTGCGTAGGCGGCGGCATACCACACCAAGGGCAGCACACAGGCCAACAGCCCGATGCGCAGCAACGACAGGAAGACGGGCAGGAACCGCCGGCCCCGCACCAGCAGGTAGATGCCGGTCACTAAGCAGGGCAATACCGCCCCTACCGGACCTTTCGTCAGGAAGGCACCGCTCAGACACAGCACGCCGGCCCAAGGCACTCCCCGACACCCCTGCTCGGTCCAAGCGTGCAACCGGTAGAGGGCCAGCACCATCAGGGCCGCCAACAACATGTCCACCCGGCAGTTCACACCGGCACGGTGCACCTCGAAGTTGGTCAAGGTCACCAGCCCCATCAGGAAAGCGACCTGCGCCCCACGCCGCCGGGCATAAAAACCGAATCCCGCCAACACCATCACAGACAGTGCCAACGCCGACGGCATACGTGACGTGTATTCGGTGACCACCCCTCCTGTCAGCCACGAGGACAACGCAATGAGCCAATGGAAGAAAGGCGGCTTGTAGGCCATGTCTATCCCGTTGTTGACCGGCAGGATCCAGTTGCCGTCCTGCAACATCGACAAGGCCACCACCGCTTCGCGCGGCTCACCGCGCGTATTGAACAAGGTCTCTCCCAAGAACAGGAGTAATGACAGTATGCAGGCCACTGCCAACCCACCCACGTATTTCTTTTTCTCCATAGACTTTTTTTCGGTTCGTTTTCAGGGAATCGCATCCAACCGGATGCCACATCGTTGCAAAAATAGAAAAAACCGGGCAAAAGCCGTATGCCGATGCCCAAGAAAAGCAGAAATAGCCGTATCTTTGCAGCGTCATTGAAACCAAAAAAGAATCCGGATGAAAGAATTTTTCCAACTGATGCGGCGATTCGTTTCGCCCTACCGGCGATACGTGGCGGGAGCCGTCGTGCTCAATATCCTGTCGGCCGTGTTCAACGTGTTCTCCTTCTCATTGCTCATACCCATCCTGAACATCCTTTTCAAGACAGACACGTCCGGCAAAGTCTACGAATTCATGGCCTGGGGCAGTGCCTCGGCCAAGGAGGTGCTCATCAACAATTTCTATTATTATGTGTCGCGGCTCATCGAGACCTTCGGCCCAGCCACCACCCTGCTCTGGTTAGGGCTCTTCCTGGCCGGGATGACCCTGCTGAAGACCGCCTGCTACTTCGGCTCGTCGGCCATCATGATTCCGCTCCGCACCGGTGTGGTGCGCGACATCCGCATCCTGGTCTATACCAAGGTGATGCACCTGCCGCTGGGCTTCCTCTCCGAGGAGCGCAAAGGGGACATCATTGCCCGCATGAGCGGCGACGTGACCGAAGTGGAGACCTCCGTGACCAGCTCGTTAGACATGCTGCTCAAGAATCCCATCCTGATTTGTTCTTATTTCGCCACCCTCCTCCTCACCAGCTGGCAGCTCACCGTGTTCACCATTGTGGTGCTGCCGGGCATGGGCTGGGTCATGGGACGGGTAGGCCGCAAGCTGAAACGCCAGTCGCTCGAAGCCCAGTCGAAATGGAGTGAGACCCTGTCGCAACTGGAAGAGACGCTGGGAGGGATGCGCATCATCAAAGCCTTCATTGCCGAAGACAAGATGATACGCCGCTTCACGAAGTGCAGCAACGAGTTCCGCCATGCCACCAACCGGGTGGCCATGCGGCAGAGCCTTGCCCACCCGATGAGCGAGTTTCTCGGCACCCTGCTCATCGTGTTGGTACTCTGGTTCGGAGGCACCCTCATCCTGAGTGCCCACTCGCCCATTGACGCTTCGACCTTCATCTTTTATATGGTCATCTTGTACAGCATCATCAACCCGCTGAAAGATTTCTCGAAAGCCGGCTACAATATCCCGAAGGGACTGGCCTCCATGGAACGCATTGACAAGATACTCAATGCCCCCAACCCTATTGTGGAACGGAAAGACGCCCGCCCGCTGACCGACATGAAGGAGGGATTGGACTTCAAGGACATCCATTTCAGCTACGGGACGAACGAGGTGCTGCACGGGGTCAGCCTGCACATCCGGAAAGGCGAGACCATCGCTCTGGTCGGACAGTCGGGGTCGGGCAAATCCACGTTGGTCGATCTGGTGCCCCGCTTCCACGATGTCAGCGCCGGTGAGATTCTGATTGACGGACAGAACGTCAAAGACGTCAAGCTGAAGGACCTGCGCAGCCTCATCGGGAACGTCAACCAGGAGGCCATCCTCTTCAACGACTCCTTCTTCAACAACATTGCCTTTGGGGTGGACAACGCCACGATGGAGCAGGTAGTGGCCGCCGCCAAGGTAGCCAATGCCCACGACTTCATCATGGCCAGCGAACAAGGCTATGACACGAACATCGGCGACCGCGGCTGCCGCTTGTCGGGCGGACAGCGTCAACGCATCTCCATCGCCCGGGCCATCCTGAAGAATCCGGCCATCCTGATTCTGGACGAAGCCACCTCTGCCCTTGACACCGAGAGCGAACGGCTGGTACAGGAAGCCCTCGAACGGCTGATGAAGACCCGTACCACCATCGCCATTGCCCACCGCCTGTCCACCATCAAGAACGCCGACTGCATCTATGTGCTCTACGAAGGCAAGATTGTGGAAAGCGGCAAGCACGAGGAGCTGCTGCAAAAGGACGGTTACTACAAACGCCTGAACGACATGCAGGCCCTCTAAGACAGGAGGGTTACGAGGAGAGTTTCCCCTGGAGTCCGTGCAGCATCTTCTGCAGGGCTCCCGTATGGTCACGGACATAGTTGCCCGCCTTCTTGCCGCTCTTGTCCAAGAAGCCGTAATCGGAGAAGAAACGGTCCATCAGTCGCTCGAAATCGGCTTTCCCGCTGATTTCAAAGCCTCCTTGGCAGGCCTTCAGCCCTTGCGCCTCCATGAACTTCCGGTTGTTGGGACCGAACACCACCGGGATGCCATACACGGCCGCCTCTAATGTGTTGTGGATGCTCACACCGAAACCACCGCCGATATAGGCCACTTCCCCGTAGCGGTAGATAGAGGACAGCA
Source organism: uncultured Bacteroides sp. (assembly GCA_945833835.1). GTDB lineage: Bacteria > Bacteroidota > Bacteroidia > Bacteroidales > Bacteroidaceae > Phocaeicola. The sequence goes on along the minus strand of CAMAFR010000034.1, from coordinate 20,018 downwards.
GTCCGAAACAGTCGATAATGAGACAGTCGGCCCTGCGGATACTCTCGTCAGTAGCCTGCGAATAGCGCACGAACGGACGTTCCAGCTTACTGATGATCTCGGTGATATGGCTTTCGTCAATCACGTGTGGGGCAATCACCAGCTTCATGCCCGGATGGCGGTTGAAGTAGGGGATGAACAGGTCCTCATCGGGTGCCCACGAGCTGCCGGCCACCAACGTACAGTCGTTCCCGCCCTTGAAGCGTTCGACGAGCGGCAAGTCTTTGGCTTGGCGGCAAATCTCCACCACCCGGTCAAAACGGGTATCGCCCGCCACAGTGACATCGGTCACCCCGATGCGTTGCAGCAACTGCCGCGACTCCTCGTTCTGCACGTACAAATGGGTAAAGCACTTCAGGACATCCCGGTAGAAGCCACCGTACCAGCGGAAGAACAACTGCTGTTCGCGAAAGATGGAACAGACACTGTAGGCCGGTATACCCTGCCGTCGGAGCTCGGTCAGATAGTTCTTCCAGAATTCATACTTGATGAAGAACGCCATAGAGGGACGGGCCGCTTTCAGGAAGCGGCGCACATTGCGGGGCGTGTCCAACGGGAGATAACACACCAGGTCTGCCCCTTTGTAATCCTTGCGCACCTCGTAGCCCGATGGCGAGAAGAACGTCAACAATATCTTCCAGTCGGGATACCGCTGACGGATTTCCTCCATCAACGGACGGCCCTGCTCGAATTCTCCCAACGAAGCGGCATGAAACCACAGCCAACGTGCGCCGTCCGTCCTCTGCCGTTCCAGCATGGCAAAGGCCTCGGCCTCGCCGGCCACCATGCGCGCCACTTTCTTATTGAAAAGTGCAGCCACCCGGACTGCACTTACATAAAGGTATATAAAGAGACTGTACAGCATCACTCCGGTTATTTCAGCACCTCGATGGCCCGTCGCATACGGCGGACGGTCTCTTCCTTACCGAGTACGGCCGAGATGTCGAACATGTGTGGTCCCTTGCCTTCGCCCACCAGTGTCAGGCGGAAGGCGTTCATGATATTGCCCAGATGGAAGCCTTGCTCTTCAATCCACTTCATGACCACTTCCTCCTGATGGGCCAGCGAGAAGTCATCCAGCGACTCCAGCAAATCGGCCAGTTCCGTCATGCGCTGGGCCGAATCCTCTTTCCAGCGTTTCTTCACGGTCTTTTCATCATAGGCCTCCGGAGCCACGAAGAAGAACTTGCAGGTTTCCCACAGCTCCTTGACGAAGCTGACGCGCCCCTTCATCAGGCCGACCACCGTCGTCACCACCTCCATCGGAGCCTCAATGCCATGCTCCTTCAAGATGGGCATAAAGAGTCCGGCCACTTCGGCATCGCTTTTCAGCAGAATATACTCATGGTTGAACCACTTGCCTTTCTCAAAATCGAAGCGGGCCCCGGCTTTGCTGCAACGGCGCAGGTCGAACAGCTGCACCAGCTCGTCCATCGACATGATTTCCTGGTCGTTCCCCGGATTCCAGCCCAGCAGAGCCAGGAAGTTGATGACCGCCTCGGGCAGATAGCCCGATTCGCGATAGCCCGATGACACCTCGCCGGTCTTGGGGTCATGCCATTCCAACGGGAAGACCGGGAAGCCCAAACGGTCACCGTCGCGCTTGCTCAGCTTGCCGTTGCCGTCCGGTTTGAGCAACAGCGGCAGATGGGCAAACGCCGGCATCGTCTCTTCCCAGCCGAATGCCCGGTAGAGCAACACGTGCAACGGTGCCGACGGCAACCACTCCTCACCGCGGATGACGTGTGACACTTCCATCAAGTGGTCGTCCACAATGTTGGCCAGGTGGTAAGTGGGCAGCTCGTCGGCCGACTTGTAGAGCACCTTGTCATCCAGAATGGACGAGTTGATGACCACATCGCCACGGATAATATCGTTCACATGGACATCCTCGTTCGGCTCGATCTTGAAACGCACCACATACTGCTTGCCTTCGGCAATCAGGCGTTCCGTCTCTTCCTTTCCCAGCGTCAGTGAGTTACGCATCGAACCACGGGTGGCCGCGTCATACTGGAAGTTGGGCACCGCCTTGCGCCGGGCCTCCAGCTCCTCGGGCGTATCAAAGGCGATGTACGCCTTGCCATTGTCGAGCAGCACCTGTACGTATTTCTTATAAATCTCCCGACGTTCGGACTGGCGGTAAGGACCGTAGTTCCCGCCGAAGCTCACTCCTTCGTCAAACCGGATACCCAGCCACTTGAACGATTCAAGAATATATTCCTCCGCTCCGGGAACAAAACGGTTGGAGTCAGTATCTTCAATACGGAAAATCAACTCACCCCCCTGCTGACGCGCAAAGAGATAGTTATACAAAGCGGTACGCACACCGCCAATATGCAACGCACCGGTAGGGCTCGGTGCAAAACGGACTCTTACTTTTCTTTCTGCCATATAGGTTTTATCTAAAAAAATACGATGCAAAAGTAAGCCAAAATTCCTATTTTTTACTTATTTTGTCGGCAAAATTACCTTAGGCATGAAAAGTTTCCGATACAACCGACCGTTTTCATACAAAGAACTGGCTTATAAGGTGGTCATTTTCGTGGCCACCGTCACCATCATTGTCCATTTCCTGCCCCGCGAAGGGAAATTCAACTACCAGTTTGACATCAACAAGCCTTGGCGGTACGGCCTGCTGCAGGCATCGTTTGATTTCCCCATCTACAAGGGGGATGACCAGATACAGCAAGAGCAGGACAGCATTCTGCGCCACTATACCCCCTACTTCAACCGTGACCCATCGGTGGAGGAGGAAATGATACGACGGTTCAAGGCCGATTGTGAGAGCCATCTGAAGGCCATCATCCCGGCTCCCGTCTACCGGCACCACATCGAACGCCTGCTGCACCTTATCTATCAGGCAGGGCTGTTCGCTCCCGACGACTATGCCGTCTTGCAACGGGACTCAATCAGCCGGCTGCGCGTTGTGGAGAAAAACACGTCCAGCCAGCTCTACGTAGAGGAATGCTTCACCTACAAGCAGGCCTACGAACAGCTGATCAATGCAGACACCGTCCATTACAGCAAGCACATCCTCCAGCTGTGCAACCTCGACAATTACCTGAAGCCCAACCTGCTGCTGGATGCCGGAAAATCAGAAAGCGCCAAAGAGGATCTGCTGAGCGAGGTGTCGTGGGCCAACGGCTTTGTCATGAACGGCCAGAAAATCATTGACCGGGGCGAGATTGTTGACCAGACGACCTATAACATCCTTCGCTCGCTGCAACGCGAGTGGAGCAAGCGGAGCGAGACCGTTTCCGAAAAGCGGCTCAGCCTGCTCGGACAGATTCTGTTTGCCTCTATTTTCATCGGCATCTTTTTGGTCTATCTGGAGCTGTTCCGCAGTGACTACTACGAGAAACCCGGCAGCGTGACCTTGCTGCTCTGCCTCATCCTGCTGTTCAGCGTCTTGTCGAGTCTGATAGTGGAACACGCCTTGATCAGCATCTACACCGTGCCCTTTGTGCTGATGCCCTTGGTCATCCGCATTTTCCTCGACTCGCGCACTGCCTTCATGGCACATGTCATCACCATCCTGCTCTGCTCGCTGCCCCTGCGGGCACCGCATGAGTTCATCCTGCTCCAGACTGTGGCGGGCATGGCGGGCATCTACAGCCTCCGCGAACTGTCACAACGCTCACAGCTCATCCGCAGCGCGCTCCTGGTCACCCTCACGTATGCCGCCCTCTACCTCTCGATGGACCTGATGCACGTCAGCAACCTGTCGCAACTCAGCACCTATATGTACATCAACTTCTTCATCGGCGGCATCCTGCTGTTGTTCACCTACCCGCTGCTGTTCATTCTGGAGAAGACCTTCGGCTTTACCTCCAACGTCACGCTGGTCGAACTCTCCAACATCAACAACCGGCTGATGCGGCAGATGTCAGAAGTGGCGCCTGGCACCTTCCAGCACTCCCTGCAACTGGCCAACCTCACGGCGGCCGCCGCCAACAGCATCGGGGCCAACAGCCAACTGGTGCGTACCGGAGCCATGTATCACGACATCGGCAAGATGCTTAACCCGGCGTTCTTCACCGAAAACCAGACCGGTGTCAATCCGCACGACCAGCTCAACTACGAACAGAGTGCGCAAATCGTCATCAACCACGTGACCGACGGACTGAAACTGGCGGAAAAATACGACCTGCCACAAGTCATCCGTGACTTTATCCGCACCCACCACGGCAACGGCCTGACCAAGTACTTCTACATCTCCTATTGTAACGAACACCCCGATGCGCCGGTCGACAAGACCCTGTTCCAATATCCCGGTCCCAATCCGTTCACCCAAGAGCAGGCCATCCTGATGATGGCCGACGCGGTGGAAGCCGCCTCGCGCAGCCTGTCGGCATACACCGAAGAAAGCATCTCGTCATTGGTAGACCGCATCATCGACGGACAGGTAGGAGAGGGCTACTTCAAGGAGTGCCCCATCACATTCCGCGACATTGCCACCGTGAAAACCGTCTTCAAGGAGAAACTGAAGACCATGTATCACACACGCATCAGCTATCCGGAACTGAAAAAATAGGTCCTATTCGATAAATAACATTATTTTTGCACAAAAATCCTATCAACCGGCATGAGAGTACTCCTTATCAATACATCCGAGCAGATAGGCGGTGCAGCCATTGCCTCGCATCGCCTGATGGAAGCCCTGAAAGACAATGGCATCAAGGCCAAGCTGCTGGTCCGCGACAAACAGACCGACGAAGTGACCGTCGTCCCGCTGCGCAAGTCGTGGCGCAACCTCTGGAACTTCCTGTGGGAACGCATCGTCATCTGGAAGGCCAACCGGTTCCGGAAGCACCAGCTTTTCGCAGTAGATATCGCCAACACGGGCACCGACATCACCGGGCTGCCGGAATTCCAACAGGCGGACGTCATCCACCTGCACTGGGTCAACCAAGGGATGCTCTCTTTAAAAAACCTACGGGCGATTCTGGCCTCGGGCAAGCCGGTCGTCTGGACCATGCACGACATGTGGCCCATCACCGGCATCTGCCATCATGCAGAGACCTGCCGGCTGTACACCACCCACTGCCATACCTGCCCCCTCCTGTTACGCGGACACCCCAAAGATTTGTCCTACAAGGTCTTTGAGCAGAAACGACAGCTCTATGCCACCGGTCGTCTGACCTTCATCGCCTGCAGCAGATGGCTGGAGGGGCTGGCCCGGCAAAGTGCCTTGACACAGGGACACACGGTGACCAATATCCCCAACCCCATCAACATCCGTGTCTTCCGTCCGCTGGACCGCCAGCAGATCCGCCAACGCCTGGGTCTTCCCTCCGACAAATACCTGCTCTTGTTCAGCTCCATGAAGATCACCGACAAGCGCAAGGGCATCGACTACCTGGTAGAAGCCTGCCGGCTGCTGAGCCAGAACTATCCCGACTTCAGCCGGCGGCTGGCCGTCGTGGTCATGGGGAAAGCTTCCGAGGAATACAACGGACTCTTCCCTTTCCCCGTTTTCAGCCTCAGCTACCGCAGCGGTGAAAAAGAGATTGCCGATGTCTACAATGCCGTCGACCTGTTTGTAACCCCTTCGCTGATGGAGAACCTGCCCAACACCATCATGGAGGCCATGGCCTGCGGCATTCCCTGCGTAGGGTTCCATATCGGCGGCATCCCGCAGATGATAGACCACCTGCACAACGGGTATGTGGCACAATACAAATCGGCCGATGACCTGGCCAACGGCATCTTCTGGTCGTTGAATGACGGCGACTATCCCCGTCTGAGCGAGGAAGCCCGCCGGAAAGTGGTGACCAATTACAGCGCAGCGGTGATTGCCCGCCAATACATCCAAGTATATAACCAGATTACCGGAGAAAATGAATAATCCATCCCATCTGCCACACCATCCGCATCCCAAATTTTCCATCATCACTGTGACCTTCAATGCGGGCGGGGTGCTGGAGGACACCATCCAGAGTGTCATCACACAGAGTTACAAGAACGTAGAATACATCATAGTCGATGGGGGATCGACCGACCGCACCCTTGACATCATCCAACGCTACCGCACCCATCTCCACACCATCGTCAGCGAACCGGACCAGGGGCTCTACGATGCCATGAACAAGGGAATGCGGCTGGCGACAGGCGACTATCTGTGTTTTCTGAATGCCGGTGACGAGCTGCACGAAGACGACACCTTACTGCAAATTGTCCGTTCGCTGCCTCCTTCGGGGCCACTGCCCGACGTCATCTATGGCGAGACCGCCATTGTGGACGAAGAAGGGCACTTCCTGCGGATGCGCCGGCTGTCGGCACCCGAACATCTGACCTGGAAAAGCTTCCAGGCCGGCATGGTGGTCTGCCACCAGGCATTCTTCGCGCGCAGGGAACTGGCGGAACCCTATGACTTGCGCTATCGTTTCTCCGCCGACTTCGACTGGTGCATCCGCATCATGAAGAAAAGCACCACCCTGCACCATACACACCTCACCCTGATAGACTACCTGAACGAAGGCATGACCACCCGCCACCACCAGGCATCGCTGAAAGAACGCTTCCGCATTATGTGCCACCATTATGGATATGCCAGCACCGTGTTACGGCACCTGTGGTTTGTGGTGCGCTCCTGCTACAAAAGATAAAAAACCAATAAATTTGTGGTCAATTATTTGGAGCGAATAGGGGAAAAACCGTATCTTTGCAGCGCTTTCGAAATGAAGCGACATGGTATTGGACTATGGTGTAATGGCAGCACAACAGGTTTTGGTTCTGTTTGTCCAAGTTCGAATCTTGGTAGTCCAACCCTTCCCCCTCACCAGCGGATACATCCTACCGATGTGTCCGCTTTTTCTTTGTCCCGTCAGCGTTTCAGCAGGCGCTTGCTCAGGTAGCGCACCGGATACCATACCGAAAGAAAACCTACCGCCAGTACCGTGACAAACACCACCGCCACATCGGCAGCATGCACACTGACCGGATAGGCATTGACCACAAACGCACCGCCGCCCCCTAACGTAATCAGCTCGAACTCCTGCTGCATCCAGCACAGCAACAATCCCAGACACACACCGGCAAAGGCACCGAAGAAGGAAATCATCCGCCCTTCGAACAAGAAGATACGGGTGATTTGGCGGTCATCCGCCCCCAAGTTGCGCAGCGTCTCCACATCCTCCCGCTTGTCGATAATCAGCATCGAGAGAGAACCTATCACATTGAAACAAGCTATCATCACAATGAACGTCAGGAACAGATAGGAAATCAGTTTCTCGATTTTCATGATGCGGTACGTGTCCTCCTGCTGCTCATAGCGGTCGGACACCTTGAATTCATCGCCCAGCCACTGCCGGATACGGGCCTGTATGACATCCTCATCGGTACCGGGACGGAGCTTCAGACTGACTGAACTCACTTCTGTCGTATAGCGGAACAGCCTTCTGGCAAAGCCGATGGACGTAAGAATATAGGAAGCGTCGTATTTCTCTTGATTCACAGCAAAGACCAATCCGCTCGAAAACAGATTGCCGGTAGAGAAACTGGCCGCCGGGTTCGCCATATTCACTTTCGCTCCCCGCTTGGGCGCATAAATTTCCAGCGGGTCGAGGAAACGGATGCCTGTTCCCAGTACCGACAGCAGCTGGATACCCGGAATGGCATAGTCTACCACCTCGTCATGCAGCACCGGATTTCCCCGCCCGAACAAGACACTGTCGATAGGAGTCAGTTGTTCGAAATTGTCTTCCACTCCCTTGATGACCGCCATGGTCTGCCGTCCCTGATACTGCACCATGACATTGTCCTCCAGCACTTCAGAGAAAACCTCCACCTCGGGCCATTCGCGCAGGCGCAGCAAGCGGTTGTCTTGCCCATCAAACACCTTTCCACGCACCGACGTTATCTTCAATTGGGGGTCGAAGGCGGTAAAGAACGTCGCCACCAGCTCCTGAAAGCCATTGAAGACAGACAACGTGCACACCAAGGCCAAGGTGGCCAAAGCCACTCCGCACACCGAAATGCCGGAAATCACATTGATGGCATTGTGCGACTTCTTGGAGAACAGATAACGGCGGGCTATGTAGAAAGGAAAATTCATGGAGCTGCCTTTCCTTATTTCTTCAGCAGTTCGTCAATGTGGGCGGCATAGTCCAACGAGTCGTCCACGAAGAACTTCAGCTCGGGGATAATGCGCAGCTGATGGCGCACACGGGTCCCCAGCTCGTAACGGATCGCTTTCATATTGTCGTTGATGTTCTTGACAATCTCCTCGCTCCGCTCTGAAGGGAACACACTCAAATACACCCGTGCATAACTCATGTCAGGGCTGATACGCACAATGCTCACCGAAACGAGCACTCCGTGCATGGCACGCGTCTGCTGCTGGAAAATCTCGCTCAGCTCTTTCTGGATCAGACGGGCAATCTTGTTCTGTCTGGTTGTTTCCATTTTTACTTCTTATTTCTTTCTGATGATGGTCAGTCCGTCCCGCAGCGGCAGAATCACTTTCTCCACCCGAGCGTCGGCGGCCACCAAATCGTTAAACTTCTTGATACCGATGGTCTGCGTATCCGTAGGATGGGGTGTCTCTTCCAGTACATGGCCGTCCCACAAGGTATTGTCGGCAATGATGTAGCCTCCGGGACGCAGTTTCCGCAGAATCATCTCGTAATAGTCGGTGTAGTACCGCTTGTTGCCATCCATGAAGGCCAGGTCGAACACGATGTCCATGGGCGGCACCAGTTGCAGCGCATCGCCGATATAGAACCTTATCTTATCCGCATACGGCGAATTTTCTATCCACGGGCGGGTAAAGTCCTCCTGTTCGTCATTGATTTCAAATGTATGAATCAAGGCCCCTTCTTCCAGGCCTTCGGCCAGGCAGAGGGCCGAATAGCCGCTGTAAGTGCCTATCTCCAGCACCTGGCGCGGACGAATCATCTGCACGAACATTTTCAGCATACGTCCCTGCAGATGTCCCGAAGCCATGCGGGGACGCAACAGACGGATGTGCGTCGCCCGATACAAGGCTTTCAGATAATCGCCCTCCGCGTCAATATGCCGAAGGATATAGGCATCCAGCGCATCGGTTTCTTTCATTATTATATATAACGTTTGTTGTTGGGCAGCACATATTCCTTCACGTTGTCCAGCACGTCGGCCACCTCGTTGATTTCAAGGAACGACGTCTTCGACAGGCCGCCGCTCAGGTAAGCCACCATGTCCTTGCGCGACAGGACCCCGTCATTTATCAGCTTGCGCAACGCGTCGAAGTAGTAAGCCTGTCCGTTCTCTTTTTCCGCCTCAGGCATATAGATGGCCTCTACACCATACGACAGGGCCAGATGGCGCATCGTCTTCTCCCGGTAGCAGACCGCCAGCACCGGATATTTGCCACGGAACGCGGCCAGGTTGCGGGCCGTACGTCCGCTATAGCTGTCGGTGATGATGGCACGGATGGGCAACAGGTTGGTGGCGCATACCGCCTGCTTGGCCAGGAAACCGGTAATGTCGGTATTCTCGGGTGTCAACGGGATGGGGATATCATTCTCCTGCATCTTGTCCTTCTCAGCCTGCGCCGCAATCTGCGTCATGGTGCGGACCGCCTCTACCGGATATTTTCCATAAGCCGTCTCACCGCTCAACATCAACGCGTCTGTGCGGTAATAGATGGCATTGGCAATATCGGTCACCTCGGCACGCGTGGGACGCGGGTTGTTAATCATCGTATGCAGCATCTGGGTAGCCACGATGACCGGCTTGCGGGCCAGGATACATTTCTTGATGAGCTGCCGCTGGATGCCGGGGATGCGTTCCTGCGACACTTCGATACCCAAGTCGCCACGGGCCACCATCACACCGTCGGCCACCTCCAGAATCTCATCAATATTGTCCACCCCTTCCTGGTTCTCTATCTTAGCGATAATCTTGATGTCACTATGGTAGGCATCCAGTATCTCCTTGATATCCAGCACATCCTGTTTGCTGCGTACAAACGAGTGGGCAATGAAGTCAATGCCCTTCTGGATAGCGTACATAATATTCTTGCGGTCCTTCTCCGTGAGCGAAGGCAGATTGATGCGCACACCGGGCACATTCACACTCTTGCAGTTGCCCATCGTAGCGTCGTTGCACACCTCGCACAACAATTCCCGGTCATTCTTGTCCACCACCTTCAGCTCCAGGTCACCGTCATCAATCAGCACACGGTTGCCGACCGCCACATCCTGCACAAACTGCGGATAGGACACGCTGATGCACTCACGGGTAGTAGGCTGGTCAGGATTACCCACCATACGCACCTTGTCGCCTGTCTTGAAGTCAATGGCGGCCTCCGGACCTTCCACGGTACGCACCTCCGGACCTTTCGTGTCCATCAGGATGGCGATACGGTCGGACACCTGCCGCACATTTCCGATCAGTTTCTCAAACCCCTCCTCGTTCATGTGGGCAGTATTGATGCGCACCACATTCATACCGGCGTTGAAAAGGTCTCTGATAAAATCCACCTCACAACGGAAGTCTGAAATGGAAGCAACGATTTTTGTTTTTTTGAGCATCATAATTGTAAGTCTTCTCTTTTTATAGTGGTCTAATTTTATAGTGTCTTCTTCTGCAACAAAGCCTCAACGGCCAGGCGGTACGAGTCGAGGCCGAACCCGCAAATCACGCCGACACACGCACACGAAATCATGGAATGATGACGGAACTCCTCCCGCTGGTGGACATTCGAGATATGCACTTCGATTACCGGAGCCGTCACTGCACGGATGGCATCCTGCAAGGCTATCGAAGTATGCGTGTAGGCCCCTGCATTGAGGATAATGCCGTCACAGTCAAAACCTACTTCATGCATCTTGTCAATCATTCTGCCTTCTACATTCGACTGATAATAATCGAAATCCACTTCCGGATAACGTCCCTTCAGTTCCTCCAGATAAGCCTCGAATGACACGGCTCCGTAAATGGAGGGTTCTCGTTTCCCCAACAGATTGATGTTGGGACCGTTGATAATTTGTATTCTCATATTCTAAAGTACAAAACAAATTTAATACCTTTGTCAGTGCAACCGGTTGCAAAGATAAGCAAAAATAATGAAACGACGGGAGAATTACGCAAATATACAAATAAGGTATAAACAATACCTGAAACTGGAGAAAGGACTGTCTGACAATACCGTAGACGCCTATCTTACCGACCTTGACAAGCTGGAGGCCTTTCTCACGCTGGAAGGGCTCCATTATCTGGATGTGACGACGGCCGACTTGGAACGGTTTTCCGCCGGACTCCACGATATCGGCATCCATGCGCGCTCACAATCGCGCATCCTGTCGGGCATCCGCTCGTTCTACCGTTTCCTGCTGATGGACGACTACATTGAGCAAGACCCGACAGAGCTGCTGGCCTTCCCCAAGACAGGCCTCCACCTTCCCGACGTACTCACCGTCGAGGAAATCGACCGACTGATAGGAGCCATCGACCGCAGCACCCCCGAGGGACAACGCAACTGCGCCATCCTGGAAACCCTGTACAGCTGCGGCCTGCGGGTGTCAGAGCTGTGCCACCTGAAGCTGTCGGACCTGTATCTCAACGAAGGATTCATCAAAGTGGAGGGGAAAGGCAGCAAGCAACGGCTGGTTCCTGTCTCCCGGCGGGTCCGGCAAGAACTGGCCGCCTACTTCCCGTTCCGCAACGAAGGACTCATCAAGCCCGGCTACGAAGATTTCGTGTTCATCAGCCGTTTCGGCAAAAACATCTCGCGCATCACCGTCTTCCATTTCATCAAAGAGCTGGCCGATACCGTAGGACTCACCAAAAATATCAGCCCACACACGTTCCGCCACTCGTTCGCCACCCATCTGCTGGAAGGAGGCGCCAACCTGCGTGCCATCCAGGTCATGCTGGGACACGAATATATCGGCACCACCGAAATCTATACCCACATCGACCGCAACCTGCTGCGACAGGAGATTTTAGAGCACCATCCCCGCAACAAAAGGCACCATTGAGGAATAAAATCACCCGTTTTTATCTTTTTTTAGTAAGTCAATAAAAAAATTCAATACGAAAGATACATTATTCAAGGAGTTTTCCCTATCTTTGCCCCCAAATAAGTAATTATAGGTAAGCTAACTAAAAGAAAATTTTATTCTATAACCTAATATTAAAAAAATAATCATGATTAAGAAGTTGTATTTGCCGTTAGTGGCATTGCTGGTGATCGCCCTTTCTTCTTGTAGCAAGATGGGTGAATTGTCATCTGATTACTTCACTACTAACCCCGAAGTATTGGAGGCAGTGGCAGGTAAAGTTCCTGTAACTATTACAGGTAAGTTCCCGGAAAAATATTTCAAGAAAAACGCTATCGTTGAGGTAACTCCGGTGTTAAGATGGGATGGCGGCGAAGCTAAGGCACAGCCGGCTACTTTCCAGGGTGAAAAAGTGCAAGGCAACGACCAGACCATTTCCTACAGAGTGGGTGGTACTTACACAATGAAAGCTTCTTTCGATTATGTTCCCGCCATGGCTAAGTCTGAACTCTATTTGGACTTCAAGATCAGAAGAGGCAACAAAGAATACACCATTCCTTCTGTGAAGATTGCTGACGGTGTCATCGCCACTTCAGAACTTCCTACTGTAAACAGCGCCAACGCCGCTCTGGCTCCGGACGCTTTCCAGCGCATCATCAAGCAGGCTCAGGAAGCCCAGATCATGTTCTTGATCCAGCAGGCTAACTTGCGTGCCAGCGAACTGAAGTCAAACGAACTGAAAGACTTCCACAAGAAAGTCGTAGAAGTAAACGGTGACACGAAGAACTTCAAGCTCAACAATATCGAAATCTCCGCTTACGCTTCTCCCGATGGTGGTGTGAAACTGAACACCGGTCTGGCAGAAAAGCGTCAGAACAACACCGAAACTTACCTGAACAAGGAATTGAAGAAAGGCAAGATCAGTGCTGAAGTGGATACGAAGTACACTGCTCAAGACTGGGACGGCTTCCAGAACTTGGTTTCTAAGTCAAACATCCAGGACAAGGATCTGATTCTGCGCGTTCTTTCCATGTATTCTGATCCCGAACAGCGTGAAACAGAAATCAAGAACATCTCTTCTGTTTACAAGACACTGGCTGACGAAATCCTGCCGCAGCTGCGTCGTGCCCGCCTGACTGCCAACTATGACATCATCGGCCGCAGCGATGAAGAAATCAACGAAGCGTTCGATACAGATGCCAAGGTGCTGAGCGTAGAAGAACTGCTGTATGCCGCTACCCTGACTAACGACAAGGCTCGTCAGGAAGCTATCTACAAGAAGACTACTGAACTCTATCCGAACGATTTCCGTGCTTACAACAACCTCGGTATGATGGCTTACGCCGCTGGTAACAAGGCTGCCGCTGAAAACTACTTCAAGCAGGCTGCTGCCAAGAACGCAGGTGCTCCCGAAGTGAACACGAACCTCGGTCTGATTGAACTGACCAAGAACAACGTTGCCAGTGCAGAAACTTACCTGAGCAAATCTACAGGTGCCAACACTGCCAACGAAGCTCTGGGTAACCTGTACATCAAGCAGGGTCAGTATAACCGCGCTGTAAACGCTTTCGGTGACACGAAGACCAACTCTGCAGCTTTGGCTCAGATTCTGGCCAAGGATTACAACAAGGCAAAGAACACATTGTCTGCTGTAAAGAATCCGGACGCTTACACTGATTACCTGATGGCCATCGTAGGTGCAAGAACCAACAACGCCGACCTCGTGAAGTCAAGCATGGCTAAGGTAGCCCAAAAAGACGCTGCTCTGGCTGCCAACGCTCAGGTAGACCGCGAATTTGCTAAATATGCAAACGAAATCAAGTAATTGATATTTCCAGCATCATGAAGCTATACAGAGGATGAGTCCTTTCGGGCCCATCCTCTTTTTTGTACCCTTTTGCTTCCCATCACATCGTTTCATCTCCCAAAAGGAAGGGAATTAGAAAGATAATGCGTATTTTCGCAAAAAGAATCTACGTGACATGAAAAGACTCCTCTATCTGCCGGCAGTACTCACCTGCATGGCCCTCCTGCTCGCTGCGTGCGGAAAGTCCTCCTCGTTCCAACTGAAAGGGGAACTGAGCGACGGTGGTTCCGACCCCATCCTGGTGGTATACGACGATCCCGTTTCAAAAACAGATACCATCTTTCCCCAGAAAGGGAAATTCACCTATTCGTTTACCCCCGACACCCTGCACCTGTTCCGCCTGCTCTCTGACAGCGGATATACCATCCCTGTATTCGCGAACGCGTCGTGGAAAGTAAGAATCAAAGGATCCTTCTCCCAACCCGAGATAAAAGGCGACGGCCCGAACGGAGAATACGGCAGCTTTCTCGAAACCGTACGGAACCTTTCGGCAGAAGAGAGCGTACAGCAAGCCGAGGCCTTCATCCGCTCACATCCACAGTCGTACTTGTCGGCCTACCTCATCGACCGCTACTTTGCCCAGACCGCCCATCCCGACCTTGACAAGATCAGACAACTCATCCATCCCTTGGAAGGAAGCATCAAGGACACACGCATATTGGTGGATCTGCTGGAAGACCTTCCTGGCGAGCAAGAAAAGCCCCAGACACACTTGGGATTCTACTCGGTCAAGACCCGCAAGGGAACCTACGTCTCTTGGAACACCTCCGCTCCCTATTCGCTGACATTGGTCAACTTTTGGGCCAGTTGGGACAGCCGTAGCCGCACCATTCACGATGAACTCTACGGACTGACCAAAGAATTCAAGCCCGACGAATTCCGGGTCGTCAACATCTCGCTGGACTACTCGCGCAAGGACTGGGAAAAGGCCTGCCACAAAGACAGCACGCAGTGGATAGAGAGCTGCGACCAAAAAGGATGGGAGAGCTCGCTCGTACGGCAGCAGGCCATCAAACGGCTGCCGGCCACCTTGCTGGTGGACAAGAACCGAAAAATCCTGGCCACCAATCTTTACGGAGAGGCACTGAAAGAAGAGGCGCTCCGACTGATACAGGAAGCACGCCAACGAGCCGCCTCTACTCAGAAAAAGAAATAACCTTCCCATTCTCTTTGTCTAACCTAATCATCTGCCACTATGCTGGTCAAACTTTTCGGAGCCGCACTACAAGGCATTGATGCCTCCATTGTCACCATCGAAGTAAACAGCTCGCGCGGCATCAGGTTCTTCCTGGTCGGCCTGCCCGACTCGGCTGTACGCGAAAGCCACGAGCGCATCCACTCGGCATTACAGGTCAACGGGCTGAAATTCCCTACCTGCCAGATTATCGTCAACATGGCACCTGCCGACCTCCGGAAGGAAGGCACTGCCTACGACCTTCCGCTGGCATTGGGTATGGCCGCCATTGCCGGACACGTATCGGCTGATAAATTCAGCCGTTACCTCATCATGGGTGAACTGAGTCTGGACGGCAGCCTGCTACCCATCAAAGGGGCATTGCCCATCGCCATTGCCGCCCGTGCGCAAGGATTCGAGGGGATGATTGTCCCCTTACAAAACGCCCGCGAGGCAGCGGTCGTCAACCGTCTGCAAGTCTACGGAGCCGAGAAGCTGACCGAAGTCATCGACTTTTTCAACGGAACAGGCCGGTTGGAACCTACTGTCGTCAACACACGCGAGGAGTTCTACCACAGTCAGACAGACTTCCCACTGGACTTTGCCGATGTGAAAGGACAGGAGAATGTGAAACGGGCCTTCGAGGTAGCTGCCGCCGGCGGACACAACATCATCCTGATTGGAGCCCCGGGCAGCGGAAAATCCATGATGGCCAAACGGCTGCCCGGCATCCTGCCTCCTCTCTCCTTGGCCGAGAGTCTGGAAACCACCAAGATTCTTTCCGTCGCCGGCAAGCTGAAGCGGGAAACCTCGTTGGTGACCGTCCGTCCCTTCCGCAGCCCGCATCATACCATCTCTTCGGTGGCGATGGTAGGCGGCGGAACCAATCCCCAACCGGGAGAAATCAGCCTGGCCCATAACGGCATCCTCTTCCTCGACGAACTGCCTGAGTTCAACCGAGCGGTGCTCGAAGTGCTCCGGCAACCCTTGGAAGACCGTCATATCACCATCTCACGTGCCAAGTACACCTTGGACTATCCTGCCAGCTTCATGCTGGTGGCCTCCATGAATCCCTGTCCGTGCGGCTATTACAACCATCCCACCCGCAGGTGCGTCTGCTCGCCCGGACAAGTGCAACGCTACCTGAACCGTATCTCCGGTCCGTTACTCGACCGCATCGACATTCAGTGCGAGATACAGCCCATTCCCTTTGCCGACATCTCCAAGGCAGAACCTGGTGAGTCCAGTGCCACCATCCGTCACCGCGTGATGGCCGCCCGCAAGATACAAGAGGAACGTTACAAAGAGTTCAAGTACATCCATTGCAATGCGCAGATGACCGAGCGTATGTTGCAAACCTATGCCCAGCCCGACCCTGCGTCTATGGAGATGCTGCGCTTGGCGATGGAGCGTCTCTCGCTCTCTGCCCGAGCCTACTCCCGTATTCTGAAGGTTGCCCGCACCATCGCCGACCTGGCCGGCAGCGAAAAGGTCCTGTCCTCCCATATTGCCGAGGCGGTAGGCTACCGCAACCTCGACCGCAGCGACTGGGCAGAGCGAAGTATATGACACATCTGAAAAAATCGTGCAATCGTGCAGATAAAACATGTTTGCTTACAAATAACGATTATCAACGTTTTACGTCTGTACGATTTGCACGAGTATCTTTACCATTTTTGGCAAGGGTGTGTCTGGGAGGGTACGGAAGACGGACACCTGTAGGGGCCTCTCCCCTTTTCACGCTCCGCCTGCCGAAGAAAAAACTGTCACAGACTTCATCAAAAGGGAAAGAGCCTGAATTCAACCAAAAGCAACAGAGTAATGGAGGATTCAAAAAGGATCCACCTCGTTATCAAAACGTTAATTATCTCAGTATAAATTCTGAGGTCAACAATAAGTCAACACTGAACTTAGTATGAAATTTGCTAAAAATCTTATTCACAATGAAACATTCTACATTGTGATTTGCTTTGGATAAGAATAATCACTAATTTTGTGTTATCCTAAAATAGGGAGTTATGTCAAGAGATGTGATAAAACAAGAATTATTGGCGAAACTGAAGCAAGAGCACTGCTTTTGGTCGTACAATGATAACTCAATCAAGGATATTCCAGATGATATGCTGATTGAGAAAACCTTGTTACATCTTGACTTGGAAGAAATAAACCAACTGTTTCTAATTTATCCTTTTAAGAAAATCAAGCAGGTGTGGCTGGATTATCTTATTCCCCAAGCGGAATATCTCTATACGTTGAATCGTTTTTTTGCATGGTATTATTTTAAGGCAAAAAAACCAGATGCTTATATAAAGTCTATGGCTACTCGCCACCTTAATAAAATGTTTGCATGAAAGGTTTGGCTCCACACACGCTACAAGTTTTTGAAGCCGTTTCTAAGTTGGACTGCATCAAACCCTCCATCTTAAAGTCTGGTGTATCTATCTGCGATTTGGTATCTTAGTGAATGGAGGCTATATGAGGAGTTTTTGATTGCGGACGTTATCATTGCGATTCCGTTCCGGAAAAAAAAGAAACCATCCTAACAGTCTCTTGTTAAGTTGTTAGGATGGCTTCTGTCGGAATGAGGCGACTCGAACGCCCGACCCCTACGTCCCGAACGTAGTGCGCTACCAACTGCGCTACATTCCGATCTTGCAATCTTTATTTCTTGATTGCGCTGCAAAGGTAATAGCTTTTGTGGAATTTGCAAAATAATCAGGGATATTTTTTCAAAGAAAAATAATATTCACTTTTCTCCCCAAAAAGTTTGGATGATTGAAAAAATAGACCTACCTTTGCACCGCATTCAAGAAATAATGCTAAGCGGTGCCATAGCTCAGTTGGTAGAGCAAAGGACTGAAAATCCTTGTGTCCCCGGTTCGATTCCTGGTGGCACCACTTTTAAAGACCAATAATCAAGCAGTTACTAATAAGGTAGCTGCTTTTTTTATACCCTTTTCGGTGGTTTCTCAGCCCTCATGCAAACCAAGATGTAAACCGTGTATTGCACAGAATATGCGTCCGAAAAAATTGTATATATCCTCACGCTTTTGTACTTTTGTAAAATAAGACCTTGCAAAACAATTATGAACAAACCGTCATCCAACAGCCATCAGGCATCACTTTTTGGGGAGTTGGGAACCATGCTGAAGTCCAAGCATCCGCTGCTCAGGTTAGCCCAGATGGTCGACTGGTCACTAATTGAGCAATCCTTTACTCCACACTTCTGTGCTGACAAGGGTCGTCCTCCCCAGCCAATCCGTCTGATGACCGAAGGTGCGGACCTGACACTCAAGGAGAGCATCCGCATCAATCTTGCCATTGAGGACAGGAAGATTCGTACCGTATGGGACGATGAGCAGGAGAAGTGGTACTTCTCTATTGTTGATGTAGTTGGAGCACTAACTGACCAGCCTGATTCCGACCACGCCCGGAACTACTGGAAAGTACTGAAACATAGACTCAAAAAAGAGGGGAATGAGTCGGTTACAAATTGTAACCAACTGAAGTTGCGTTCTTCTGATGGTAAAAGCTATAAAACCGATGTTGCTGATACAGAGCAACTGTTCCGTATCATCCAGTCTGTTCCTTCCCCCAAGGCAGAACCCATCAAGCAATGGATGGCACATGTGGCAGCAGAATGCATCAACCAACTGCAAGACCCTGAATTGAGCATCCAGCAGGCCATGATAGACTACAAACGACTTGGCTACTCCGACAATTGGATTAACCAACGCCTCAAGAGTATAGAGATACGCAAGGACCTGACCGCCCAATGGAAACTCCACAACGTGGAAGAAGGCATCCAGTATGCCACTCTCACCGACATCATCTATCAGCATTGGGCAGGCAAAACTGCCAATGAATACAAGGAGTTCAAAGGCTTGAAGAAAGAGAATCTGCGTGACAACATGACAAACGAGGAATTAGTGTTGAACATGTTGGCAGAACTCACGACAACCAGCATCACCAAATCCAAGATTCCCCAGACGTTAGAGGATAATATGCAATGTGCAATGTGGCACGAGTGGCCCGCGAACAGTTGGAAGCCAAGACAGGGCGTAATGTTATTTCTCCGCTGTCTGCAAAGAGGTCCTTCGGAGGAAAGAGTCCTAAAGGAGAGATAGAAGGTGAAGGAAACAATGAATAATATTAGTAATGGAACAAAATCATTATAAATTTATTGCACATTCAGCAAACAGTAATGGTGAAGAGCAGTCAATGAAGCAACATAGTGAAGGTGTTGCTGAGTTGATGAAGTCTTTTGCCTTGGCAAATAATTTTGCTGAGATATACTCGTATTGTGGATTGTTACATGATCTTGGCAAATATAGCAGTAGATTTCAGAATTATATAAGATCAAATGGGACAAAGGAACCCCATGCAAAATGGGGCGCATATATGGCTCGAAAGAATAAACTTATCAATATAGCCTTTCCTGTAATAGGACATCATGCTGGACTTCCCAACAGAGATGCTATGTTTGAAGATTTGGAAATATGTGCGAAAGAGGAAAACAAGTGGAAGAATATCCAACAGACTCTCGAAAAAGATGGAGCCATAATACCAATGTGTGACAATAGGCCGTTTGACAAAATAGGAGATACATTTCAAAAGGAACTATTCATACGATTACTTTATAGTGCGCTTGTTGATGCAGATAGTCTTGATACGGAGCGACATTTCAAGAAGGAACAGTACGACACACGTCCAAGCAAAACGCTTGATGCAGATGTTCTTTTGGCAGCCTTGAACAAGCGGTTCGAATCTTTCAAACAGGATACTCCACTGAACAAATTACGTACAAATGTAAGGCTTTACGCCCAAGGTCTTGCAAAGGCGGACCAAGGGTGTTTCTCTATGACATTGCCAACTGGTATGGGGAAAACTTTGACCAGCCTCAACTGGGCTCTTCATCATGCAAAAGCACATCCTAACATCAAACGAATAG
>CAMAFR010000033.1 GCA_945833835.1 uncultured Bacteroides sp. | reverse complement strand
GCCATTGCGAAATCCACAGCCTGACGGTCGCGCACGTTGCCGATATAGAACTTCACCTTATGAGCCACATCGGCACGATTGGCCTGCAGGAAGTGACGCATATCGTCTTGCTTCTTTTCATCTCTGCTAAGGATTCTGATTTCCTTGATGTCGCTGTCCAAGAAGCGACGAAGCACGGCGTTACCAAAACTGCCCGTACCGCCTGTAATCAACAGGACTTTGTCTTTGAATACGCTCATATAATAATTTCTTTTTGATTTGCTGAGTACTCGACAATAATAATTGGGTGCTATGACATGACCTTTTTCAACTCATCTCTATTCAAAAACTTAAATGAGGTATGAGGATAGAATCTATAGTGATTCCGATTGAGTCATACCAATCCTGTAAAGCATTTTAGGAAGACGATACAGGATATGTGAAGTGAAATAGTAAATAAACAAATAAGCTGTGAAGTAAATTCAGTCATAGTCAGAGTTCTCTAAAAAGTAAGTAGTATTAACCTTGATTTTCACTTTGATTTCGCAGCCACGGCCTAAGGTCGATGTCGTTCAAATCGGCTTGCACCACTGTGATGCGGTTGTCATACTTGCGGGCAGGATGGCCTTGGACGGTCAACGTGGTGTAGCGACCCGGTGACAGTTGAAGGGTGTTGCAGAGATTACGGCACACGGTCTCCAGGTCGCGGTCGATAAGGATAATCTCCGCCCGGCGGTTGCTGCGCACCATGTCACAGAAGAAGCTCTCGGCGGCATGGAGGCTGTGGCCGAGGATGAGGATGCGCTCTGCCCGGCGGATGGCTTCGGAGGTGCGGTACCACACGGTAATGTAGCGGTCGGAGATGACGGGCTTCAGCTTCAGGGGCGGCATGAACGAGGGGACGGGGATGGCGATGCGATCGCCTTCGAGGCTCATCTCCTGCGGCAACCGCTCGCGGAAGAAGGCCGGGAGGTCGAGGGCGTGGATGTCGTCGATGTGCAGGTCGTTCTTGTTCTCAATATCCACATAGTCGGTGAGGTTGCCGTTGAAGTAGAGGGCGGAGGGCGAGGCTTCGGCGGCCAGCGTGGTGTAGTTGAAGGTCACCACCTGCAGGTTGTCCTTTCCACGCAATTGGTTATATACCGTCTGCGAGTCAAGGTCAAGGTTAAGGTTGTTTTCCCGATGAATCAGATACGCCCACAGCGTCCAGGCGATATAGAGGTAGGTCTTTATCTGCCCCTGCTTGTTTGTGAAGAAGCCGTAGAAGTACTGTGCCAGGAGCTGCTCGATGTCCAGGAGGTTCTTATAGACATGGCGCAGGATGGGGTTGGCGGAGTCGTGGAGCGAGGAGCGGAGGATGTGGGTGATGATGGTCTTGAAGGTGTCGGTGTAGTTGAGCTTGGTGAAGTCGATGATGGTGTGGTCGGTGGGTTCCAGGCCGGTGACCTCACGGATGAGTTCCTCCGTCTCCTCGTCGATGGCGGCACCGTTCTTCACGTCGGTTATCTTCTGGAAGATGCGGACGATGAGGCTGCCCATCTTGCGGTGGGAGTCTTCGAGGCCGGGGTTGTGCTCCAGCTCTTCGCGGACGTTGCGGCAGATGGTGTCGCGCTCACGGTCGAGGTCCTTGGCAAGGCGGTCGATGGCATCGTCCACAAACTTGTCGAAACGGAAGGTGAGGCGCTTGAGCTGCTTGCGCAAGGCATCGTCCACGGCCTTGCCTATATCTGTTTCGAGCCACTCCACGATGCCGGGGATGAGCTGGGAGGAGGCAGGGAGGCCTGCGGCGGCATCTGCTCCGGCACCGAGGATGACGAGGGTCTTGGCACAGTGGGACACTGCACCTCCTTCATCGCCGTTGTGATAGTGGATGTGCTGCTCGGCGTGGGTGGCGTGGGGCATTATCTGGTTGACCCCGCCATTGGCGTGGATGTCAGTCTTGTTTTCCATAGGGCCGGGTGGGCTTGACGGCCAGCGCCCTGTTGATCTGTTCGCGCAGGTTGCTCTCCGAAAGGCCGCTCCGCAGGTGCGGACAGAACGGGAGGAGCCGGGTGAAGAAGGCCGACTTGACGGCCAGCACTCCGTCGAGATAGGGGATGGACGCATCGCGCACCATATCCACCACCACCGTGGCCAGGTCGGAGGCGGTGTAGCACTGCTCCAGCCGGGTGATGTATCCGGCATCGACATACACATTATTATATAGGCACGTGCGTGCGGGTTCCTCCCGCCGCTCCATGCCGTGGTAATGGAAATGCTGCTCGGCATGGGTGGCGTTGGGCATTATCTGGTTGGTGCCACCGTGGATGATGATGGTGACGTTGGATTTTTCTTCTGCCATTTTTTTATCGTTTTTGGGGGGTTGTCATGCCGTACGTCCTGACGGTCTATGGACGTACGTTCAAAGGGTCTCACGACGTACGTCCTAAGGTGCTATGGACGTACGTCCTGGGCACCTCTGCACGTACGTCCATAGAAGGTATGAACGACGGTGAACGAAAAGCGTGTGAACGGCGGGAATACCGAACGGTTTTGGAACGGTAGTGAACGCGCTTGAAACCGGCGGCCGCATGTAGTAATTTTGAACTGTCAGAAGGAAACTGACATACTCCTGTCGGGCACCGGCGCCGATGTTGTCGCCTGTGTAAATACCAAGTCCCATACCGACGATGGGCCATCTGTATGAGTAAGGCATACAAGGTCATCACCAAGACCATTCCTGTTGGTGAAAGAAAAGGTGAGACGGTCTATACCGTAATCCCTGTGAGTTACGGACTGCTGACCACCGATGAGGTGGCGCGGCAGATCTCCACCGAATCGACGGCGACACCGGCCGACGTGAAGGCCGTGCTCGACCGCTACGCCTATTACGTGAAGGAGAACCTGAAGAAGGGCTATGACGTGGAACTGCTGGGCTTCGGCACACTGACCATCCGCTTCATGATTGCCCGTAGCGTGAATGACCCGAAGATGGCGACGGCCAAGATGGTGGGCAGCCTGCTGCCGGCTTTCCGACCGTCGTACACCATGCACAACGGCAGCCGTATCTATACGCTCATTCCCGATAAGATCACGCTCGTGAAGTATGGGGAGACGGCTGCCGGCGAGGTTCCGAACACGCCGGAGGACACCACGGGCGGCAACGGGGAGGAGAACCCACCTGCCGACGGAGGCAATGACCTTCCGGACAATGCCGGAGACGGCGAGGAGGAGACTCCCGGCACCGGGGATGACGGTCCTTCCTTCGGATAAGAGGGACACCGCAGCCCCCGATTGTTGACCACCTCTACGGAGGGCACGGGGAACGCCGTGCGCTCCGTGGAACAACCGAAAAATCATGAAATTTATTGTATTCATTTATTTAAAGACAACGAGTATGAAAGCAAACTGGAAGAGCATTGCGCTCTATGTGATTCGTGTGATTGAACTGGTACTGACAGGTGCGGCAGGCGGCGCCGCGTCGCAACTGTTCTGACACCATGCGTAGCATCACCTTGATTATCGTGCACTGCACCGCCAACCGGGCGGGCAGTGCCTTGAGGATGGCGGACATTGACCGCTATCATCGTCAGCTGGGATGGAAGGGTTGCGGGTACCACTACGTGATTCCTACCGACGGCACCATTGAGGTGGGCCGGCCGGAAGAGGTGGTGGGAGCACACTGCCAGCACCATAACCGACACTCTATCGGAGTGGCTTACGTGGGTGGGCTGGCCGCTGACGGCCAGACTCCCTGCGACACCCGGACCGATGCGCAGAAGCGTGCGTTGAGAAGTTTGTTGGAGGAGCTGCATCAGCGGTATCCAAAGGCGTTGACGGTGGGTCATTGTGACTTGGATCCGAGGAAACCGCATTGCCCGGGGTTTGACGTCAAATCAATAAAGAACGAAGAATGAGGAATGAAGCATTCGCTCAGCTAAGTTCTTTCAACTGAAGCTATCCTTGATCTTGACTACTTTTCCACGGAACACACGGAGCCGCACGGATGCTTTCTGTGTTTTCGGTGTGTTCCGTGGATCACTCTTCAACGATATCCAAATCTTCTATGGGGAATTCCATTTTGGCACAACCAAGATAGTCTATATGGATGGCCAGCTTGACTGCTCCGTTGGGCTCACGGGAGATATATCCCTCGATGCCAGCCATACAGCCTGTCTTGACACGTACCTTGGTGCCTTTATGTAATTGTGAGGCTTCTATGGTAATAGGATTTTTTGCGTCACCAATCATGCGCATGAAATTCTCCATCTGTGCATGGGGAATACGGGCGAAGCCTCTAACGCCTGTCTCGTCCGTACGGGCACGGTCGGTGAGAAAACGCAGGATGAACTTGGCTCTGCAGGCGAGGTCGTAGCGGTCTTTCTCGGAACACTGTATGAACAGGTAACAGGGACACAACACCCTGTCCACCCATTTGCGCTTCTTGATGCTGGGCCACTCATGCAGTTCCCGCTGTATGGGGACGTAGGCGTTGACCTTGTTTGCTGCATTGTATATCTCATCCAAGTCCTTGACCCCGATGAGCTTTTTAACTTTTTTTGCACACTCTTTTTCTGTATTTGGGGTGACAATGGCGATATACCAGTCGTTTGTATTGGCCATATTGATGCTCAACATGCAGGATGATGCTTGATACCAATTAGTTGATTCAGAACTGATTGCTTGTTTTATGTAAAGATAAAATCAAATTCAGGATTTTGAAAGTTCGGTTGATGCAACGCCTACGGCGTCGGCAAGTTTTACAACCTGTCGGGGTAAATCGTAAGGTTTAAATTGAATTTCCTTATTCGTGTATGTCTTATTCTACCAGCAATCATTTCTATATGAAATTGCCTCACTCTTGGTAAGAGTGAGGCAATCATGAAGAACACGATGAATATCAATAAAATACAAAGACTCTAAATGACGTATTAGCTAAACAAATATCGCAGAGTTTCCACCTTATTAACTCGAATCAGCAAATATCTGTATAAAAAAGAGGATTGTTCGCCCAAAATGCTTGAATTTGATTTTTTATTCGTACATTTACACCCGATTAACGCACTCTTACCAAGAGTGAGGCAATTTTTGCTAAACATTTTCCTTATTCTTCATCAAACTATTGATGATGATGCTGTTTGCATCGTCTATCTGCGTTGTTTGAATGGAGGCGAGATAGATCTGCGTCGTTGCTTCCGAGTCGTGTCCCATAGCCCCGGATATGACGCTCGTGGGGATATGGTTCGACTGGGCGATGCTCGCCCAGCTATGGCGTGCGACGTATAACGTCAGGGGAAAAGACAAGCCGAGTTGCTCCGTGAGTTTTTTCAGATGCCTGTTTATCTGTTGGGTATTGTTGCGGTACTGCGTATGCTCCGTGCCGTCTTCCCGTTTGATGATGGGCAGGAGATACTGCGTAGACGTTTCTTTATATTTGTCCAAGAGACGTTGGATGTCGGGTTCAATATGGATGCGCATCTGTTGCCCCGTCTTGCTGCGCGAATAGACGATATCCCCCTGCTTGACATCCGTCTTGCGCAGGTAGGCGAGGTCAATGGGTGCGATGCCTCGCAGATAGAACGACAGGAGGAACATATCCCTTGCAAAGCCCAGCGCAGGGTGATGCCGCAGTTCTGCGCCCTTGATGCGCTTGATGTCCTTCAGGGTAATGGCCCGCTTGGCGGTCTTGTCGATGCCGGTATAGACGTGGCGGAAGGGCTGTTGGTCCACGGTGAGGCGGGCTTCCACCGCCTTATTGTATAAGGTACGCAGGATGCGCATATAAAAAGAGGTGGTGTTGCGGCACAGGTGCTGGTTGCGCAGCCATGTCTCGTAGGCCAGCGTCAGCTGCGGTGTCACCCTGTCGAAACGCAGGTCACGGCCCTCCCGGAAGTTCTTGAAACTCCGTAAGGTCTGGTGGTAGTGGTCGGCCGTGCTATGCCTTCCCGCTTCATGCAGCAGGGTGATGTGCCGGTAGAAGCAGCTGAAGACGGTCGCCTGGTGGCCGAAGGTCGTTTCATATTCCGAGGCAATGTCATCGGCCGTATAGTCTTTGCCGCTTGCCTCCAAAGCCTTCATGATGTCCGTCAGCTGCTCTTGCTGCCATTGCAGCTCATCGGCCATGTTTTTCAACACCCGTTGCCTCGGGGTGTTGGCGGTGGGTGACAGCAGGAGGTGTTCGTCGTTTTCATCCCATTCAGAGGGTGAGATGTAGCAGTCGGTGGCGACTTGTCGCACTACCCGCCGGTGGATGACCTGATAATACAGGCGGCCTTCCTTCTCCAATGTGGTGGAGGCCCGGAATTTCAGTTTTATTGTTGCCATAATTCTCTATGCTTTGATTTTACATGATTCATAAAATTATATAAAGGAGTGATAGGCGTCGTCTCACAATTTATCGCTAAATTCGCATCCGTTAAACCATTCTATAGCAACCTACATGATAAAACGTATGATGACCGCCGCAGCTGTTCTGCTGACGGCTGCGGCTGCAGCGCAAGAGCCTCCGTTGTGGATACGGCATTGCGCCCTTTCGCCCGACGGAAGCACCATTGCCTTCGCGTACAAAGGCGACCTTTTCACTGTCCCTGCCGAGGGAGGCAAGGCCACCCAGCTGACCACCAACGCCGGATTTGACAGCTACCCTGTGTGGAGCCCCGACAACCGCCTGCTTGCTTTTGCCTCCGACCGTGCCGGAAGCCTGGATGTCTATGTGGTCTCCAGCCAGGGCGGCACTCCCCGCCGGCTGACCACCCACTCGGGCAGCGAGACCCCCGTGGCTTTCAAAGATAACCGCACGGTGCTCTTCAACGCCGTCGTGCAGCCGGACGTAAACGACCTGCGCTTCCCCTCCCGCCAGTTTCCGCAGGTCTATGCCGTCGGCATTGACGGGGGCCGGCCACAGCTGTTCTCCTCGGTCACGATGGAAGCCATCTCCTTCCGTCCCGGCCATGAGGGAGAATGGCTCTACCAGGACAAGAAGGGGTACGAAGACCCGTGGCGCAAGCACGAGCAGGCCTCTGTCACCCGCGACATCTGGCTCTGTACCGACATGGGCGAACGTTCGTTCCGCCGGCTCACCGACTATGGCGGCGAGGACCGCAACCCCGTCTGGGCCGCCGACGGCAACTCCTACTTCTACCTGAGCGAGGAGGGCGGCAGCTTCAACGTGTACCGGCGCAGCTTAGACAGCGGCACCGGCACCCCTGTGACCCACCATACGAAACACCCCGTACGGTTCCTGAGCCGGGGCGGCAACGACAAGCTGTGCTACTCTTACGACGGCGAGCTCTACACGCTCACGCCCGGCGGCACGCCCCAAAAGGTGACGGTGGACCTCACCACCGACAACAATGACCCCGAAGTGGTGAAGCAGGTACGGACCGACGGAGCCACTGAAATCGTCCCCTCCCCCGACGGAAAGGAGGTGGCCTTCGTCCTCCACGGCGACATTTATGTCACCGCTACCGACTATGCCACGACCCGACGCATCACCAACACGGCCGAACAGGAACGCAACGTGACCTTCTCGCCCGACGGACGCAGCATCGCCTACGCCTCGGAGCGCAACGGGGTGTGGCAGATTTACCAGACGACCCTGACAGACCCGGCCGAGAAACGCTTCACGTATGCCACCGGACTGAAAGAGGAACGGATCACCCAGACCGACCTCACCTCCTTCGAACCGCAATACAGCCCCGACGGCAAGGAAATCGCCTTCCTGGAGAACCGCACCGCCATACGGGTCATCCGGCTGGCCGACCGGCAGACGCGCACCGTCATGGAGGGGAAATACCAATACTCCTACAGCGACGGCGACCAATGGTTCCAATGGAGCCCTGACGGCCGGTGGATCCTGTCGGACTACATCGGCGTGGGCGGATGGAACAACACAGACGTCGTGCTGCTCAACGCCTCGGGCAACGGCGAGATGCACAACCTGACCCAGAGCGGCTACAACGACGGCAACGCCCGGTGGGTGCTGGGCGGCAAAGCCATGGTCTGGCAGAGCGACCGCGCCGGCTACCGCAGCCACGGCAGCTGGGGCGCGGAGGAGGACGCGTACATCATGTTCTTCGATGTGGAGGCCTACGACCGGTTCTGTATGAACAAGGAGGACCTGGAGCAGCTGGAAGGCGACAAGGACGATGACAAGGACAAAGCCGACGACCCGAAGAAAGGCGGCGCCGCCAAAAAGGACGGCAAGGCCGAGAAGGACAAGCAGGCAGCGAAGCCCGTGGAACCGCTGGTGTTCGACCTGGACAACTGCCGCGACCGGGTGCGCCGGCTCACGGTCAACTCCTCGCACATGGGCGACGGGTACCTCACGCCGAAGGGGGACAAATTCTACTACCAGGCCCGTTTCGAAGACGGCTACGACCTGTGGGTGCACGACCTGAAGGAAAACTCCACCAAAATTCTGGTGAAGAAGGCCGGCGGAGCCCGGCTGCATCCCGACAAGAAGGGCGACTACCTCTACCTCTGTACGGGCGGCCACCTCAAGCGGGTGAAGCTGGAGGACGGGAAAAGCACCGACATCGACTTCAAGGCACGGTTTGACTACAAGCCTTTCGCCGAACGCGCCTACATCTTCGACCATGCCTGGCGACAGGTGAAAGACAAGTTCTACGACGAACACCTGCACGGGACCGACTGGGAAGGCTACCGCACCGCCTACGAACGCTTCCTGCCCCACATCAACAACAACTATGACTTCGCCGAGATGCTGGGCGAGATGCTGGGCGAGCTCAACGGCTCGCACACCGGGGCGCGCTATGCCAGCGACAAGGAGGTGCTGCCCACCGCCTCGCTGGGCATCTTCACGGACCACACGTATCAGGGCGACGGCCTGCGCATTGCCGAAATCATCGCCAAAAGCCCCCTGGCACAGATGAAGACAGACGCCCGCGCCGGGTGCATCATTGAAAGCATTGACGGGACCCGCCTGCAACAGGACCTCGACTACTACCCCCTGCTCGAAGGCAAAGTGGACGAGAAAATCACCTTGGGCCTGCTCGACCCGGCCACCGGCCGACGCTTCACGGCGACCATCAAGGGGGTCTCCAACGAGCGCATGAGCGAACTGCTCTACACCCGTTGGGTGGAACGCAACCGGCGCAGGGTGGAAGAGCTCTCCGGGCACCGTGTGGGATATGTCCACATCAAGGGCATGGACAGCCCCAGCTTCCGCACGCTCTACAGCGAGCTGCTGGGCCGCTACCGCAACTATGAGGCCGTGGTCATCGACACCCGCCACAACGGCGGCGGCTGGCTGCACGACGATGTGGTGACCCTGCTGGGCGGCAAGGAATACCAACAGTTCATCCCGCGCGGACAATACATCGGCAGTGACCCCTTCAACAAATGGCTGAAGCCTTCGTGCATGCTGGTGTGTGAGGACAACTACAGCAACGCCTGCGGCACGCCGTGGGTGTACCGCACCCTGGGCATCGGCAAGCTGGTGGGCACGTCCATCCCCGGCACCATGACCGCCGTGTGGTGGGAGCGCCAGATAGACCCCACGTTAGTGTTCGGCATCCCGCAGGTAGGCTGCCGCGACCTGAACGGTGTCTACTCGGAGAATACGCCGGTCGACCCCGACATGGAAGTGCACAACCGTCCCGAAGACGAGCTGAAAGGCATCGACCGCCAGCTGGAGACAGCCGTCCGGCTGATGCTGGACACCATCGGGCAGCGATGATTCGGGGCTTTCGTGCACATTCGTCCCCCTATCGTTCTTCATTCTTCTTTTTTTTTCTTACTTTTGTCCGCAAAATGTTTAGATAAGGAAGCATGAAACTCATACCCACCTTTTGTCTGGCACTTGTCCTCACGGCAAGTGCCGGCAGTTTCCCGATCGGGGCACAAACGGGCTACCTGTCGCACACCGTGGCCAAAGGTCAGAGCCTCTATTCCATTGCCAGTATGTACCACGTACCGGTGAGCGAGATTGTCCGCCTCAATCCGGGCAGCGACACGCAGATCCGTGCCGGCCAGGTCTTGAAAATCCCACAGGCCGCCGCTCCCGAAAGCGGGCAGCAGCAATTCCACACCATCCAACCCGGCGAGACGCTCTACCAGCTGACGGTGAGATACAACATCACCGCACAGGCCATCTGCGCCGCCAATCCGGGTTTGAGCGCCAGCAACTTCAGGGCCGGCCAGGTGGTCTGCATCCCCCCTGCGGGCGATACCATCTCCGCCGTTCCCACCACGGCTCCGGCGCCCGTACAGCCCGCACCGGAAGCACCGGCCGCCAGCCCGCGCAAGGACTGGAAGACCATGCACAAGGTGGAGCGCAAGGAAACCGTCTTCAGCATCAGCCAGCAGTATGGCATCACCCCAGAGGAGCTGATAGCCGCCAACCCCGAGCTGCGCGGCGGCAAGCTCAAGAAGGGCACGTTCCTCTTCATTCCCTACGCCCAGGACACCCCGCAGGCAGCCGCCCCCACCCAGCCGGCCACTGCACCGACCAACGAAGAGCTGTTCAGCGAGAGCAGGCTGGTGCGCAGACCCATCAAGACCATCCAGGCCGCCCTGCTGCTGCCGTTCACGGCCGAGAACGGTGCCAGGACCGAGGAACAGACCCGCATGATAGAGTTTTATGAGGGCTTTCTCATGGCCGCCGACAGCCTGAAACGGCAAGGGGTCTCGATAGACCTCCACACCTTCGACACCAAGGGCAGCACCGCCGTGGTGACCCGCATCCTGGCACAAAGCAAGATGAAGGAGATGGACATCATTTTCGGTCCTACCCAGACGGCCTCCAACAAAGAGCTGGCCGGCTTCGCCCGCAAATACGACACCCGGTTGGTCATCCCCTTCGCCCCGAAAGTGGACGAGGTGTTCACCAACCCCAATGTGTACCAGGTGAACACCCCGCAGTCTTACCTCTACTCGGAGGTGTACGAGCATTTCATCCGCAAGTTCGGAAAGACCAACGTCGTCTTCATCTCCGACGGCACGAAGAGCCAGGAGAAGACGGAGTTCATACGGGGCATGAAGAACGAGCTCAGCAGCCAGAACATCGCCTTCAAGCAGATTGAGCTGACAGGCGAGGTGGACGGCACCCGGCTCATCGCCGCCATGGACACCCTGCACCAGAACGTGTTCATCCCCACCTCGGGCTCGAACACCGCCCTCATCCGGATGCTCCCCCACCTGACCCTGGTGCGGCGCGAACACCCCCACTTCGACATGCACCTGTTCGGCTATCCCGAATGGCAGACCTATACGCACGAGCATCTGGGCAGCTTCTACGAGCTGGACACGTATTTCTACTCGTCGTTCTACACGAACAACCTCTTTCCCGAGGCCGTACAGTTCACCCGCAACTACCGCCACTGGTACAGCAAGGACATGGCCAACACCTTCCCCAGATACGGTATGCTGGGCTTCGATATCGGCTACTACTTCCTGAAGGGGCTGTCGCAGCAGGGCAGCCGGCTGGAAGAGGCGCTCGACCAGGTGCAGGTGACCCCCATCCAGACGGGCTTCAAGTTTGAGCGCGTCAACAACTGGGGCGGCTTCATCAACCGTAAGGTCTTCTTTGTACACTTCACCAACCATTACGAACTGATTAAACTTGACTTCGAATAAGCCTATGAGGAAACATCTTTGCTGCTGGCTGACAGCTTTGTTGGGCCTGCTGCCCGCTGTGGTGTACGGGCAGCTGCAGGACCAGCGGAACAACCTGTCTGTCGGCGTGAACGGGGGCATCCACCTCAACACGGTCAGCTTCGAGCCACGCATCAAGCAGGGTACTTCCATCGCCCCCACCCTGGGTGTCACCGCCCGCTACATCTGCGAGAAGTACTTCAAGATGATCTGCGGCGTGCAGGCCGAAATCAACTATTCCGTACACGGCTGGAAAGAGAACATCGAAGACGGGACAGGCGACACCTACCGGCGGAAAATGAACTATATCGAAATCCCGGTGCTGGCCCATCTGGCGTTCGGGTCCGACCGCAACCGCGGGGCGCGCTTCGTGCTCAACCTCGGCCCGCAGATAGGGTTCCTGCTCAGCGAATCAGAAGAAAAGGGAGGCCCCTGGACCGACCTGAGCCTGCGGGCCGGCGGGGTCACCCAACAGTATGGCTACATGGCCGACAAGAAGTTCGCCTACGGCATTACGGCCGGCGGAGGCGCGGAGATACGCACCGGCATCGGCCACTTCGTCATCGAGGCCCGCTACTACTTAGGGCTGAGCGACTTCTACAACAACACGAAGAAAGACTTCTTCTCCCGCTCCGGCCAGTCGGCCATCACGGCCAAACTGACCTATCTCTTCGACCTCATCAAATAAACATAAGCTATCATGATTAAACTGATTTCATGGAACGTCAACGGCCTGCGGGCCTGTTGCGACAAAGGGTTCCGCGAAGCCTTCGCCACCCTCGACGCTGATTTCTTCTGCCTGCAGGAGACGAAGCTGCAGGCCGGACAAATAGACCTGGCCTTCGACGGATATACGTCCTACTGGAACTATGCCGAGAAGAAAGGCTATTCGGGCACGGCCATCTTCACCCGCCATCAGCCGCTCTCGGTCAGCTACGGACTCGACATCGAGCACCACGATAAGGAGGGACGGGTCATCACCCTCGAAATGCCGGACTTCTACTTGGTCACGGTGTACACCCCCAACTCGCAGGACGGCCTGCGGCGGTTAGACTACCGCATGACGTGGGAGGACGACTTCCGCGCCTACCTGCTGGAGCTGGACCGTAAGAAACCGGTGCTCGTCTGCGGCGACCTGAACGTGGCCCACAAGGAGATTGACCTGAAGAACCCCAAGACGAACCGCATGAACGCCGGGTTCACCGATGAAGAGCGGGCCAAGTTCCAGCAGCTGCTGGATGCCGGCTTCATCGACACGTTCCGCCATTTCTACCCCGACCAGGAAAGCATCTATTCGTGGTGGTCCTACCGCTTCAAGGCGCGCGAGAAGAACGCCGGCTGGCGCATCGACTATTTCCTGGCCTCCTCCCGGCTGGCCGACCGCTTGGACAACGCCCGTATCCACACGGAGGTATTCGGCTCCGACCATTGTCCCGTAGAAGTGACCCTGAACGTATGAGACAGCCGTTTTGCCTACTGATAGCCCTGCTCGTGGCCCTGTCGGCCACGGCACAGACGCTGGAGGTCAGCAGCACCCGCAAGGCGGTGCGCACCTCGGGCGACGTGTTCTCCATCCTGCTGCCGGTGGCCGGACTGACCGCCGCAGCCGTGCAGCAAGACTGGACCGGCGTGAAACAGGCGGCCTTCTCGGGAGCCGTCACGCTGGGGGCCACCTTCTTGCTCAAGAAAGCGGTCAAGAAAGAGCGTCCGGACCACAGCGACTTCGACTCCTTCCCTTCCCGCCATACGGCACTGAGCTTTGCCGCCGCCACCTTCGTGCAGCAACGCTACGGGTGGCAGTGGGGCCTGCCCTGCTACGTCCTCTCCACCTACGTGGGGTGGACACGCGTGTACGGCAAGAAGCACGACTGGTGGGACGTGGCGGCCGGAGCCGCCATCGGGGCCGGCAGCTCGTTCCTCCTCACCCGGCGGTTCGCCAAGAAGCACGACCTCACGCTCTGCCCCACCACCGACGGGCACGGCTATGGCCTCTATGCCTCAATGCGGTTCTGAAATATCAACAGCTACAACACGCCCCGAAGGGAACGCAAAAATACACGAGAAGGTGTGGCAAGCCCCAACGGCAGTTGCCACACCCTCTCTCTTTTTGTCCGCTTCCCGATTAGTTGTTGAAATAATACAAGAAAGTGGCCACCCCTTCGAGTGCCTTCTTCTTCTGGCCCTCGATTTCGATGGCAAACTTGATTTCGGCCTTGCAGGTGCCGCGCAGGTTGGCGATAGACAGCATGTCGGCCACTAAGCGCAGACGCTGTCCCGAGAGCACGGCCTGACCGAACTTCATCTTGTCCATGCCGTAATTGACCATCATCTTCAGGTTGTTGACCTCAATGATCTGATTCCAGAAATAAGGCAGCAACGACAGGGTGAGGTATCCGTGAACGATGGTGCTCTTGAACGGACTCTCCGCCTGTGCGCGCGCCACGTCCACATGAATCCACTGATGGTCCAGCGTGGCATCGGCAAACTGGTTGATGCGGTCCTGGCCTACTTCCAGCCACTCGGACACGCCGATGCGCTGGCCTAACAATTTCTCAAACTCCTCATACGAGTTGACAATAACTTTGCTCATGTTTTTTTGTTTTATTGAAAATGAAATGAATGTGTGTGTCTGGTCTCTACGGGCGGTCCGCCTCCCTACAAGGCGGCTATCAGCGCGTCCACGTCCGCCTCGCGGGTAGCCCAGCTGGTCACGAAGCGCACGGGGGTCTCCCGCTCGCCGCGGATGCCCCAAATCTCGAAGGTGGCCACCTGCATCAGGCGGTCCAAGTCCTCGTTGGGCAGCACCACGAACTGCTGGTTGGTAGGCGAGTCGATGAACAGCCGGTAGCCTTTGGACACGAACGCCCGCTTCAGCTTCATGGCCATGGCGATGGCATGACGCCCCAAACGCAGGTAGAGCCCGTCTGTGAACAAGGTCTCGAACTGGATGCCCAGCAGGCGGCCTTTGGCCAGCAACGCCCCGTGCTGCTTGATGAGGGGGAAGAAATGGGGCAAGAGGTCATCCCTCGTCACCACGACCGCCTCGCCAAACAAGGCCCCCACCTTGGTCCCCCCGATGTAGAACACGTCCGCCAGGCGGGCCACGTCCTGCAACGTCACGTCGGCCGTCTCGGCGGCCAGCGCATAGCCCAGGCGCGCTCCGTCCACGTAGAGCGGGATGCGGTGCTTGCGGCACACCGCGCTGAGGCGCTCCAGCTCGGCCAGCGAGTAAAGGGTGCCATACTCGGTGGATTGCGAGATATACACCATGCCCGGCGCCACCATGTGCTCGTAGGTCTCGTCGCGGTAGAAATCGGTCACATAGCGGTCCACCTCCTCCGCCCGCAGTTTCCCCTCGTGGGCCGGCAGCGTCAGCACCTTGTGTCCGGAGGCTTCGATGGCCCCCGATTCATGAACGTTGATGTGGGCGGTCTCGGCGGCCAACACCCCTTCATGGCGTGCCAGCAGCCCGTCTATCACGGTGGCGTTGGTCTGGGTGCCGCCCACCAGCAGGTGCACACACCCCTCCGTCAGTCCGCACGCCTGCTTGATCAGCTCCTTGGCTCGGCGGCAGTAGGCATCGTTGCCGTAGCCCACCGTCTGTTCCAGATTGGTCTCTACCAGGCGGCGCAGGATGTCGGGATGAGCCCCCTCCATATAATCACAATCAAAATGCAGCATAAAAAAAGAATTTAATGGTTAAACTGCGTCAAAGGTACAAAATTATCGCGGAACTCCACTCATGGAACCGCCGCCCGATGGCCCGGAAACTGCACGTTCCGGCTATCGGCCAGGGCCGCCGTCACTGGCCGCCCCTGTCCGACGGCTGCTCTACCTGCTCCAGCTCGGGACAGGCGGCCCGTAGCTTGCGCGGCAGTTTCCGCACCACCTCGCCATAGCTGTGCCGCACTAAGCTGCGGACCAGCTCGTCGGGCAGGCGGTCCGACCGGCGTAGCTGGTTCCAGTACTTCTTATTCATGTGCCATGCCCCGCTGATTTCGGGTCGGGCATCGCGCAACGCCACGGCATAATCCGGGTCACACTTCAGCACCAGCCAGTCGGTGTCCTCCAGATCCACCATTGCGAAAATCTTTCCCATCACCCGGAAGGCCAAGGTCGTCTCGTCGAAAGGAAAGTCTTCCGTGGCGTGCGGCAGGGACAGGCAATAGTCCCGGAATTGTTCGATATCCATAAGCCGTCAGCCCTGCCGCCTCATTTTACCGTCACCTCATCCAGGAAGAACCAGGCGGGATACCCCACCCCATAGTGCCAGGACGGACACAGGCCGATGGTCTGCACCTTGACACGGATGTAACGGGCCCGCACAGGGCGGTCGGCCGCCACCTTCCCGGTCACGAACTTGATGGACTGGTCGCGGTCTTCGGCAAACTCATACGTCCCCAGATCGGTGTAGGTCCGGTTGTCGTCCGAATACGCATAGCTCACACTTTTGGGCAGCAGCACCCATCCGCCCGACTGCAGCAGGAAGTCGGTCTCCACGCTGCTGAACTCCTTCGTCTCGCCCAGGTCGAGCACGAAGTCGGCATCCCGGCCTACCCAGCCTACCCAGCTCTCCACATACGAGGCCCCGCCATACAGGCCGTCGGTCACGGCGCGGTCGGCGATGGGCCGGTAGCGTTCGGCCGGCGGATTGTTCCAGATGACGGTGGCTCCCGCCGCCTTGTTGGTGTTGG
This sequence comes from uncultured Bacteroides sp., assembly GCA_945833835.1. GTDB lineage: Bacteria > Bacteroidota > Bacteroidia > Bacteroidales > Bacteroidaceae > Phocaeicola. Next base: position 15,158 of record CAMAFR010000033.1, on the reverse strand, counting down.
GACGCGGCAGGTAGCGGCTCTCGTACAGCCGGCAATAGTCCGCTATGCGGTTGTTGCGCTCGTTCAGGTGCTCGATGCCGTAGCGTGCCGACCGTTCGCGGAACACGGCCAGCTTCCGGCTGATGGCCTCCAGGTCGCCGTCGGGGTGCGTACGCTCGATCTCCAGCTCGCTGTACTGCAGGGGCAGACGCGAAATCTGCACATGGGCCAGACGCAGGCTGTCATCGGCCACCGCCTCCTCGGCCCGGTCGAACAGCCCGGCGTAGACCTTCATCAGCCGCCGGTTCAGCATCCCGTCCTTGTGCGAGATGGGCGAGTCGTAAATCCACAGCGGCACGTCAGAGGCAAGCAGCGCCCCCTGCATCACCTTCTGGTACCGGAACAGGTAGGGAGCCGCCTTGCCGTAATAGCCGTCCATGAACGACAGCATCAGCGAGTCCGCGTCCAGCTCGGGGTTCCACATCAGCTTGGCCAGCATATAGGCCCGCATCTCGGCAAAGTCCGTGCCGCGCTGGCCGTTGACCTGCTCGAACAGCATCGTGGCATGGTTTTTCTTGAACAGCTGGATGTTCGGCTTCAGGATATGGAAGTTGGGGAACGGCGCCACCATGTTGTCGAAGTTGATGCCGTAGTCCCACACGAAGATATTGTCCGAGATGGCCGCCCAGCCCTCCAGGGCCTTCATGAAGTCCTGCCCCGAGGCATTGTCGGTGAGCGGCACCTCGCGCTTGCAGTCGATGTCGCACAACATGATGTTCACGTTGGGCAGGGGCTTCACGTGTTTGGGCGGATGCATGCTGAAGAGGTAGGCCAGCGTGGAGAACTGCTTGTCGGGGAAGCGTTCGGCCAGCTTGTTCAGGAAGCGGATGATGTTGCCCGAAGGGGAGCCCTCGTATTCGTCCACCTTGCGGCACTCCTCACACTGGCAGTAGGTGTTGTTGCCGTCGTTCTGGCTGATGCTCATCATGTTCTTGCCGGGGTTGGCCTTGAAGATGGAGTCCACCTTGGCGGCCACTATCTCGAAGAGGTCGGGGTTGGTCAGGCACCACTGGCTGTGGTCGCCGGGGCGGCGCTGCCCGTTGAGGAACGAATAATACTCCGGATGCTCCTGGCCGTACTGCGAGGCGGGCAGCAGGCGGTTGAACGTGTGCACCCACAGGTTGTCGGCAAAAATCTGGTCCTGGTGTTCCAGCCGGAACCATTGTTCGTAGATGGGGTCATCGTTGCCGTAGCTGAAGGTCTGCCGGAAGCGGAACGCCGGGGTCTCGGCCCGCCGCAGCTCCGGTATCCGCACCGTGGGGGCCGGGGTCAGCGTGTAGGTCTGGTAGGCATAATAACGCACGCCGAGATAGTCTTCGAGCAGGGTCACCACGCCATACAGCGCACCCTTGTCGCCGCCGGTGCCCACCGACAGGCCTCCGTCGCGGCACTCCAGCAGGAAGCCGTCCTCGCCCGCCTCTGCCGTGCTACGGCCTATGACGACCTTCCCCTTCAGGGCCGGGGTGTCGCCCTCGTACACAGGCAGCTGTGTACCGGTGATTTTTTCCAGAAAATGATTGAGCAGCACCGCCGCCTCGCGGTTCACGGGGTCATCGGCGGCCAGCCTGATTTCGGCCTTCGCCTTGCCGTTCTCCACCAGTGTCAGCTGGGCCTGGGCCAGTCCCGGCACCAGCAACGCCGCAGGCAGCAGGCATCGTTTCAAAAAATTGCGCATAATGTAGATATATGAAGGTTTCACAAATGTGCCGAAAGTTACGAAAATAATCCGGGGCGTGCAAGCGATTCCTGCGCTTTGCCGCAGCCGGCGGTCATTCTTTTTCCTTGACGCGGTATTTGTGGGGCGAGATGCCCAGCGCTGCCTTCACATATTTTCCGAAGAACGAGTGGTTGGAGAAGTTGAACTCTTCGGAGATTTCCTTGATGGACTTATCCGAATATTTCAACGCCCGCTTGATGTGCTCGATGGCGTGTTCGTTGATGATGTCCAACGGCGTGCGTCCGCTGATTTCCTTCACCACTTTCGAGAGGTACTTGGGCGTGTAGCACAGGCGGTCGGCATAGTAGGCCACGTTGCGGTGCATCCCGCCGTCGGCCATCACCATGTCGAAGAACTGGCGGTAAATCTGCTCGCCGCTGGAGTAGCGGTCCGACGCCCCGTCGCCCACGGCCCCTGCGGGCACTTCCTTTCCCAGCTCAGCCACAATCTCGCAGGCAAAGGCCGAGAGCAGGTGGCGCACCACGTCGCGGTAGTACACATGCTGTTCGCCCTCGATACGGAGTTGGAGCAGCTGCTTGTAGGATTGCAGCAGGAGGTTCTTGTAGTCGGTCATACACAGCACGGGGTGCTGGTAATAATAGGATACAAGGTTCCACGTCCGCCTGTCCATCCGGATGAGCTGTTGCAGGTAGGCCGTAGACACCCCTACCAGCTGCAGCGTGCAGTCGGCGTCAAAACACACATGGCCGATGACGGAGTTGGGCAGCACGACCAGCACATTGTTGTGCTCCAGCCGGTAGGTCTCGGCGTTCATCTCGAACGTCACCGCCCCCTGAAAGCAGCTCACCATGAAGATACAGTCCGTCCGCACCGAATCGTTGCCGAAGGGGTAACGGTCCAGCCGGTTGATGACAATGAAATTATCGTCACAATACACCACCGCCGGGCCGACCGCCAGCAGCCGGCCCCAGTCGATGGTCTTGATGCCTTTTTTCCTTCTTTCCATACGCCTGCACCTCTTTTGTCAGTCCACTGTCAGTGTCAGCCGTCCGGGCCGCACGCCGTTCGCCGTGGCCTCCACCTCTAAGGGGCCGGCCTCCTCGCCGCTCTGCACGATGGCCGTCAGCTGTCCGCTGAACGCCGGCATCTGCGGCAGGTGGAACAGGTCGGTGCAGGTGGGGTCGCCGTTGGCGGCGGCGCGGAACCGTCCCGCTCCCTTCACCTGGAAGCGCACCCTACGCGCGTCGGTGGGGCAAAGGTTGCCGTCCTTGTCCACCACCCGCACGGTGAGGTAGGCCAGGTCCTTCCCGTCGGCGGCCAGCCGCATCCGGTCGGCCACCAGCTCCAGGTGATGCGGCTTGCCGGCGGTGCGCACGGTCCGCGTGGCCGCCTCACGGCCCTGCCCGTCATAGGCCACCACCTTCAGCTCACCCGGTTCATAGGGCACCTCGGTCCACATCAGGCGGTAGCGGCGTTGCAGCCACAAGGAGTCCTGCCCCTTCCGGGCCTGCGCCTCGCGGGCCGTCAGCTTGCGCTGCCGCCCGTAGCTCTTGCCGTTGACGAACAGTTCCGCCTCGGGATAATTGGTATAGACAAACACCGGCGTGGGCTGCCCTTCGCGTCCCGGCCAGCTCCAGTGGGGCAGCACGTGCAGGGTCTCCGCCCCGCTGTTCCACAGGCTGCGGTAGAGGTAATAGCGGTCCTTGGGCAGCGAGGCGAGGTCGATGATGCCGAACACCGAGCTATGGCTGGGCCAGGCATCGGTGTCATAGGGCGACGGCTCGCCCAGATAGTCGAAGCCGGTCCAGACAAACTGCCCGATGGTCCAGGGATGGTCCTCGGCCAGGGCGAAGTCCTCGTCGGGCACGTTGGACCACGAGCAGCTCTCCAGGTCGTAGCCCGACGACTGGTGGTCGTCGTACATGGCCTGCCGGCGCAGCACCGCCGGAAACTTGTAGACCCCGCGCGAGCTGACGGTGGACGAGGTCTCCGAGCCCAGCACGATGTTCTGCGGCAGGCGGCTGTACGCCTCCTCGTAGCGGTGGGTGCGGTAGTTGAATCCGGGCACGTCAAGCAGGGCGGCAAAACCGTTGTCGAGCACGCACGACACCTGGTCCATGCCGCAGGTCACCGGGCGCGTGGGGTCTTCGCGGTGGCAGATGTCCTGCAGGAAGGAGGCCACCTTGTAGCCCTCGGCACTGCACTGGGTGGGCACCTCGTTGCCCACGCTCCACATCACCACCGAGGGATGGTTGCGGTACTGGCGCAGCATGTTCACCAGGTCCTTCTCCGCCCATTCGGCAAAATAGCGGTGGTAGCCGTTGGCACATTTGGCAATGTCCCACTCGTCAAACGGCTCCAGCATCATCATGAACCCCATCTCGTCGCACAGCCGCACCAGCTCGGGGGCCGGCATGTTGTGCGACGTGCGCACCGCGTCACACCCCATGTCCTTCAGCAGGGTGAGCTGCCGGCGCAACGCCGCCTCCTGGACCGCCGCTCCCAGCGGGCCCAGGTCATGATGGTTGCACACGCCGCGGAACTTGCGGTGCTGCCCGTTCAGGAAGAAGCCTTTGTCGGCCACGATCTCGATGCTGCGGATACCGAAGGTGGTCGTATATTCGTCGGTCTGCCGACCGTCCACATACAGGGCCGTCACCGCCCGGTAGAGCGAGGGGGACTCGGGCGACCACAAGGCGGGCGAGGTGACAATGAAGTTCTGCTCGAAGGGTTTGCCGTGGCTGATCATCAGGGTGTTGTCCTTCTCGGCCACTGTCCGCCCGTCGGGGGCGATGATGCGGGTCAGCATCCGCACGGGCCGTCCGCCGTCGCCTTCCACCGTTGTCCGCAGCCGCACCGAGGCATAGTCGGCCGCCACATGGGGGGTCGTGACGTACGTCCCCCACACCGGGATATGGGCGGCCTCGGTCGTCACCAACCGCACGTTGCGGTACAGTCCGGCACCGGGATACCAGCGGGACGACTCCGGCTTGTTCTCCAACCGGACAGCCAGGGTGTTCTCGCCCCCTTCCTTATCTATATAGGGCGTCACATCGCAATGGAACGAGTTATAGCCGAACGGCCAGAAGCACGCCTCCTGCCCGTTGACGTAGACCCGCGCCTCGCTCATCGCCCCGTCGAACACCAGGGTGGCGAGCTTGCCGGCCGGCACCGTGAAGGTGGTGCGGTACCACCCCACCCCCACATAGGGGAGGCCGCCGGTACGTCCGGTCTTGACGGACGCCTCTGTCTCGAAATTCTGGGTGACGGCCACCGACTGGAGGTCGTTGGCACGGTCGAAGGGGCCGAAGATGGCCCAGTCGTGAGGCACACGGACACGCTGCCACTGGGTGTCGTCAAAGTGGGGCTGCACGGCCTGCGGCACGTCGCCCTTCGTGAATCGCCAGTTCTTCTCCAGCATCGTCTCGCTCCGCTGCGCCCAGACAGCCACCGGCAGCAGGGCACTGAAGAAGAACATCTTGAAAGTTCTGTTCATCATCATCTGCTTGTTGTTTTTGAGGGTATCTGCGCAAAGATAGAAAGATTATGCGAACCTACCGTCAAAGCAGCACAAAAAAGTAGCTGCCGGCCCTCTTCATCGGCCACCACCGGCGGAATGCCGACAAAAGGGATAGGTTTCCCTCTTTTTGGGAAACAATGCTCCGGGATATTTGTTGTTATTTTGTCTCCACATCCAACTCAATGAAAGACTTAACCGACTATGACCATGAAACTGATCCACCACTGCCTGATTGGCCTGTTGCTGGCACAGCCCGTCGGAAGGCATGCCACCGCCCATGCGCAAGACCTCCCTCCGCTGACCGCCGACAGCCTGCCGGTACGACACGCCACCCCCCTCCTCCGACCGACCCTTTACGACGAGCCTTACTCGTTCACGGCCCGCCGGCCCGACTGGCGCCGGCTCTGGATCAACACAGCCGTGCTGGGCGGCGCTTTTGTAGGCACGCTGCTGGTGCTGGAGTGTCTGCCGGAAGACGCCACCTCGTGGAACCGGGCGGAGCTGCAGGATGTCCCCTTGTTCAAACGCTGGCACAACCATGTCATCAAGAAGGGGCCGGAGTGGGACCACGACAAGTTCTACTTCAACTACATCCTCCACCCGTATGCCGGCGCGGCCTACTTCATGGCGGCCCGCAGCTGCGGTTTCAACTACTGGCAGTCCCTGCTCTACTGCACCTGTGTCTCCACCATCGGGTGGGAGTTCGGCATCGAGGCCTTCATGGAGCGGCCTTCCCTGCAAGACATCTTCATCACACCCATCGTGGGGAGCCTCATCGGCGAAGGCTTCTACAAGGCGAAACGCCACATTGTGGACAACGACTACCGGCTGTGGGGCTCCCGTTTCCTGGGCAACCTGGCGGCGTTTCTCGTCGACCCGGTGAACGAGGCCGTCGGGGTCTTTGCAGGCAACCCCTGCCGGCAGCGGCTGAAACAGCAGCGGCTCAGCTCCTCCCTGCTGGTCCCCACCCCCGAGGGGCTGTCATTGGGGCTGTCACTGGCCTACCGCTTCTGACGGTCGCTCCCGGCCTCCACTGATGCCCGGCCGAGGTCCTCACTGATGACGGAAGCCGGGCATCAGTGAGGACCGGAAGCAAGAAATTCACGGCTTTTCCTTGCGATTCAACGATTCTCAACAAGTATTCAAAATAAATGATGTAAATTTGTGGCATTCGCTCCCTTCCCTGTCCAGTCACAATGACAGGCCACAGGAAGGCAACGACATCGGGAATGAACAAACAATAACGAACCATGCGTGACATTACGATAAGAAACTTCCGGTGCTATGAAGAAAAGACCATGAATTTTCGTCGTGGCATCAACCTGCTGATTGGAGACAACTCGGTAGGCAAGACATCATTGCTACGTGCCTGCAATCTGGTGGTCAACTCTTTTTTCTCCGGGTACAGTGACGAGAACACCGTCTGGAAGAGTGCGGACGACGATGACTTCCGAGAGATAAAGAACGATGAGGTGGAGACCCAGGAACTGCCCATCAACATCACCTTCCATCTGGACCAGACGGATTGCCCCAGTGTCCTTTTGGCAGACGGGACACGGACCGGCCTTGGAGGCCGACAATCGTTGGAAGAAGTGTCGGGACAGCCTGATTTGGCCATCGAAAAAAAGTCGAAAAAAAACGCCCGCAACCTGATTTCCGGGCTGAAGCCGCTGAAAGACTACGCGGCCCTGTTGCAAGCCAACTCCCACACCATCGTCAACGGAAAAGCCGAACAAAGAAACGCCCTGCCCTTGTTTGCCTACTTCACCACCGAAGACATTCACACCGTCCGAAAATTCGACAAGGAGAAGAAGAACTTCAAGAAATATCCACAGAAACCTTCTTTTGGCTATTTTGAGAGTTTTGACTGCAAGGGGCTGCTCGACTGCTGGATAAAACGCCTCCTTGTGCTCAAGGAAGCCCGGAAAGGGGAACAGGAGGTGGCGTGTGTGCGCAAGGCCGTGGTCCGTGCCTTAGGGCCGGAAGGTTGTGAGATTATCCGCGACATGGAGGTCCGGGTGAATGACGGCGCGGTCATTTTTCATTACTGCGACGGCCGGGAGGTACGCTCCGACCTCTTGTCGGACGGGTATCGCCGCCTCGTCAGCATTGTGGTCGACCTGTCTTTCCGTTGCGCCCTGCTCAACAAAGTGATGTTTGGTGACGAGGCCTATCAACACACACACGGCACAGTCATCATCGACGAGGTGGACGAGCACCTGCATCCGGAGCTCCAGGTGCGCATCCTGAAGGCACTTCACGACACCTTCCCGAAGATTCAGTTCATCGTCAGTACCCACGCTCCTTTAGTGATGTCATCGGTAGAAACGAATGCGGACAATGTGGTGTATAAGCTGGAATTCAAGAATGGGGTGTACACTCACAAGCCGCTGTGCACGTACGGGCTGGACGCGACCACCATCATGGAGCTGTATATGGGACACATCTCACGAGACCTTGAAGCGACAAAAGCATTCGAGGAGCTGTTTGACACCATTGAGCACGGCGACTATCCAGCCGCCAGAAGCATGCTTGAATCACTGAAAGAACGCTATGGCGACGACACCAATCCTGAATTGGTGCGGGCGGAAGCCATGTTGTCATTTTTGAAGGACTGACATGATACTGATCAAGAAAAAAACCGAGCCCTACGAATGGAAAAGGTACCGCCACACACCGGAAGCCGTCTATCAATCACAAGAGGGTCTGGTCAACTCGTTGCTGGAGGAACAAGGTTACCTGTGTGCCTATTGTATGCGCCGGATACCCTGTAAAGACAGAGTGAACGGGACACTGACACAAGAGGATCACCGTGTGGAGCACATCAAATGCCGTAACGTTTTTCCTGAGCTACAATTGTCATATACCAATATGGTGGTCTGCTGTCCCGGACATCTGGGTGAGCATGAACATTGCGACCGACTGAAAAAAGACCAACCCATTTCCTTCAGTCCGATGGACAACCATTTCATCAGCACGCTCTTTTATGAGAACGGAAAGATCAAATCCACCAATGACCGTTGGATGGAAGAAATGGAAGGCATTCTCAACCTGAATGACGAGGCACTCATCCGCGCCCGCCGCCAAACGCTGTCGGCGACCATCGACCTCCTGGCAAAGACAAATGCGCAAAAGCCGTGGACCCGACAAATGGTGGAGAAATACCTCCTGAAGTACAGCACGATGCACAACGAGAAAGGCAAGCTGAAACACTATCCTTATTGCGGCATCGTCATCTATTATTTGCAGAAGAAACTCAAACAACTCTTATAAACAAACAGCAGCGGCACAGAGCTGGCGGGACGGGCTGTCCCGACGCATCTCTGTGCCGCTGTACTTTCAGGGGGCCGAGGTCATTCGCCTACGGCACTGATGCGCAGCTTGTAGCCCAGCGGGGCTTCGGGCACCTGATAGACGGGCAAGGTGTCCACATCGGCGCCACAGCTGGCATTGCCCACACCGCGTGCCACCGCGTCGAGGTGCAGCACGATGTAGGGACGGGCCTTCAGCTCCCACGTATGGTTGGTCTTCATCAGGTCCTCGTCGGTGTAGCGCAGGGCCGAGAAGGACACGGTGCCTTCGGTCTGGATACGGATGCCACGGCCGGTCCCGTCGGTGAAGGTGGCCTCACGCAGCCCCTCACGGTTGCCGCACGACTGCGGCTTGACATAGGCCGTCAGCATCTCGTCTACCGTCGTCGTATAGCGGCCCAGCGTGCAGCCGTCCTTACGGTCGTTGTAGTTCTCCCACGGGCCGTAGGCATAATAGTCCACCTGGGCCAGCGAGGCATCCAGTCCGCACACCAGTCCGGCACGGCGGAGCTTGCCGCTCTTGGGTTGCAGGCTGACCTCCAGGTCCACCGTTCCGCCCGGAGCGAAGGTGTAGACAATGCGGGTGGCGCAGAGCTTGCCGTCGCGCGCGGTGCTGACGATGACCAGTCCGCCCTCTTCCCTCACTTCACACGTACCCGTCTCGTCGAGGCCGTTGGAGGTATCCGTGAAGCGGTCGTTCTCAATCCAGCGGTGGTTGTCGTAGACAAAGCCTCTGCCCTCGCTCACCACCGTGCGTCCGTCCATCACCAGCCGGGACAGCTGTCCGGTCTGCTTGTCGAACACGGCCTCTATCTTGCCGTTCTTCACCGTCAGACTGGCGGTCGCGTCGGTCACCTGCAGGCGGTCCTTGCGGCCCGTCTTGGCATCGGGAGCCGTCAGTCCGCCACGGGCCAGCACTTCCTGCTGGAAGAAGGCCACTTCGTGGCCGGCCTCGGCCCATACCGCCGCCTCACGCAGACGGACAGAAAGCGTGGCCAGCACCTCCCGGCCCTCCTTGCGGGCCTTCTTCAGGTCGACAGGGCTCAGGTCGAGCTCCAGGGTCAGCGAGTCGTCGGGAGCCACTGCCGGCAACGGCCGGTGGGTGGAACGGTAGACGGGGCTGCCGTCGACCGACAGCTCGTAAGTGTAGTCGAAAGCATCCAGTGACAGGAAGTCGTACGTGTTCTCCAGCCGCACCTTCAGCCGGCCTGCCTCCGTGCCGAGCGACTTGAAACGGACGTAGCCGTAGGCCGCCTTCACCTCCTTGAGCTTGGGAGACTCCTCGCGGGTGGCGGGGATGATGCCGTTCGAGCAGAAGTTGCCCTGGTGCGGGCCGGGGAAGTCGTAGCCCGTGCGCAGGCGGTAGATGCCCTGCTTCAGTTCGGCGGGCTCGTAGATGGCCTGGTCCACCCAGTCCCAGATGGCGCCGCCCACGGTCGTGGTGCTGGCCTCGATGCTGTTGCAGTATTCCTTGAGGTTGCCCACGGCATTGCCCATGGCATGGGCATACTCGCAGAGGAACATGGGCTTGTCGAACGAATTGACGTATTTGTCCATCCAGCTCATGCCGGGATACATCTTGGAATACAGGTCGCTGAAACGGTTGCCGCCATAGTCCTTGTCGTCGCGCGTACCTTCGTAGTGGATGGGGCGGTCGTCGAGGGCACGGGCCGCATCGTAGCAGGCACGGAAGTTCGCGCCGCCGCCGCACTCGTTGCCCAAGCTCCAGAAGAAGACGGAGGGATGGTTGCGGTCGCGCAGCACCATACGGTCAATGCGGTCCACAAACGCCGGTATCCACGACTCCATGTCGCTGATGGACTGGTTGGCGTGGTCCTCCAGGTCGGCCTCATCCATGGTGTACAGGCCGAAATGGTCGTACATGGCATACATCTTGGCCGCATTGGGATAATGGGAGGTGCGGATGGTGTTGATGTTGTTGCGCTTCATGAGCAGCACGTCCTGCAACATGGACTCGGTGGTCACGGCGCGTCCGTACACCGGATGGGAGTCGTGGCGGTTGACCCCCTTGAAGATGACCTTCCGGCCGTTGACATAGACAACGGATCCGCGAATCTCGATGTGGCGGAAGCCATACTTGGTGGCGAAGGCCAGCTCGTCGCGGCCGCCGTCACGCTGCACCACGTGGAGGGTATAGAGGTGGGGCGTCTCGGCGGTCCAGGGCAGCAGTCCCTGGAGGTTCATGCTGAAGCCCAGGGCGCACTCCGTCTGCCGGTCCGTGAAGTCCACGGTCTGCTCCTGTTCGGCCACTAACTGTCCCGAGGGGTCGAACAGGCGTACGGCCAGCTGCTTGCGGCCACTCAGGCGGTCGCGGTTGTCCACGGTCAGCGCGACGTTCAGCGTGCCGTTCCGGTAGCCGGAGGCAGCGTCGAGCGCGGCGGTGATGCGGTGGTCGCGCACACTCACCTTCGGAGTGGCATAGAGATAGACGTCGCGGAAGATGCCGCTCATGCGGAACATGTCCTGGCACTCTAAGTAGGAGCCGTCGCTCCAGCGGAACACCTGTACCGCCAGGCGGTTGCGGCCCGTGCGCACGTAGCGGCTCAAGTCGAACTCGGCGACGTTGTTGGCTCCCTGCGTATAGCCCACGTACTGCCCGTTGAGGTAGACAAAGGCCGCGCTGTAGATGCCGCCGAAGTGGATGAAGGTGCGCTTGCGCTCCCAGCCCTCGGGCAGGTCGAAGAAGCGGACGTACGAGCCCACGGGGTTGATGCCATAGTTCGCGCCGCCGTCGTTGAAGCCTTTGCGCGCATGGATGTAGGGGGGCGTGTTCGAGTGGGGATACTCCACATTGGCGTAGATGGGGCGGTCATAGCCCTGCATCTCCCAGTTGGAGGGCACCGGAATCTCGTCCCAGCCAGACACGTCGTAGTCCCCGCGGTAAAAGTCGGTCGGACGCAGCGACGGTTCGGGCACGAAATGGAACTTCCACCGGCCGTTGAGCGAACGCACCGACGCGCTGTGGGGGTCGGTCCACGGTGTCTGGTAGAACTCGCGGTCGGCGGTCATGGCCGACTCGCTGGGATAAGGCAGATAGGTGGCGTGGCCTTTCTCCTTGTTTTCCTCGAAGCGGGTCTCGTCCTCCCAGATGACCTTGGGGCGGGCGGCCTGCAGGCCGTCGCCCGTAGAGGGCGGAGCCATGGGGCTTTCCTCTACCCGGAACAGGGCGGCCTTCGCCTTCTGGACGAGCTGCAGCCGGCCGGCGGCCGTGACGGTGAGGGCCAGTTCGGGCGTGTTGGAGGGGATGAGCAGCACGGCGTCGCCTTTGGACTCGATGCGCCAGAGCTGCGACTCGTCGGAGCCGTTGTTTTCGGTGATGCCCAACGCACGGTCGGCACGGGCATGGAGGGACTGGTTCTCGAACGGATTGATGAAGCGGAAGCTGCCTGAGAGCCCGCTCACCCCCCATTGCTGCAAGGGGTCGGTCTCGTCGGCGGCCACCAGGACAGCCGTGGCCTCGCCCGACTTGTAGCCGATGACTTTCGCGGGATGCTGGGCGGAACGTACGTTGTAGAGTTTGTCTTTCGAAAAGCGGACTTGTGCCGAAAGACCTGCCACTGACAACAACCAGCATGCCAGCAGGCAGAGATAATAAGATGTGCGTTTCATAGAAGAATCATGGTATTACGTAATTAAACTACCGGCCGTGGCCTGCTCAGAGCGTATCCGGCAAGACGAATTGCCGCAGCTGCTCCAGGTCGCCGTTGAACACGTTCAGATCCACCCGTTCGTCAATGCCCGGCAGGCTGCCTACATCGGTGTGCTGCCAAAACGTCCACTGCCCCTTGTACTCCACCGTATCGGTGTAATAATGGGCAATCCAGTAGGGATAGGTGTTGAAGATCGAATCGTTCAGATAACGTGTCTTGAACTTGTACGACGTGTAGAGAATCGGCTTCACCTTGTAGTGCCGCTCCACCTTGTCCAGCCAGACCTTCAGGTTCCGGCGCAGCTGGTCTACATCGTCGCCTTTCTTCTCAATGTCCAACACCGGCGGCAGGTCGCCCGGTTCGAGGGTGACAGAGCGGATGAAGAAGTCCGCCTGACGCGACGGGTCGGTCTTGGGATTATAGAAATGATAAGCGCCCCGTATGAAGCCGTATTCGCGTGCCCGGTTGAAATTGGTGGTGAAGGTGGTGTCGCTGAAGTCCCCTCCTTCGGAGGCCTTCATGAAGACAAAGCGGATGGGGAACGGGGTGTGCTGCGTGAGCCGCAGCTTGGCCCAGTCTATCCTCCCCTGGTGGTGGGACACATCGAAACCATGCACCCGATAGCCCGCCGGCAGGCAAACGCCATAGGCTTTCATGCCGTAGCAGGGCTTCCAACGATAAGCGAACGGACGGATGAAGAAATAATAGAACCCTATCACGAAAACAGCCGCTGCCAGCCCCATGAGCAGGTAATAGCACCACAGGGGCCTCCCTTTGCCGGACACCGGAGCTGATGAGGGCTTCCGTCGGCGGCCACCGTCCGCCCTGCGGGGGGCGGCTGCGGCCGGAGAAGCTTTCGCCGGTTGCTTGGCGGCAGCCGTCCGTCTGCGAGGCGGTCTGTCGCCCCGCATCTTGTCGGCCACCTGAACGGGCGGTTCTTTTCCCATTTTCGTTTCAGAGTTTGGTTAGTTGAAAAAGACCGAACGCAGAAGCGCAAAGCCAGACGGTCCGCACACAACGGCTGCCGCGCCTTGACGACTCTGCGTTCGGGTCATGATAGCATCAGTTCCAGTTTATTTGGCCTGTTCGTACTGCAAGGTCTTGGTCGGTTCGTCGCAGACTTCCGTCGGGCCGAAGTACTGGATCGGGCCCGGATAGACGTAGGCGGTCTCTTTGGCCCATGTCTCGCGTGCGGCGGCGAAAGCCTTGAACGGAGCGCCGTCCAGTTTCACGAGCGCCTTCTGGATAACGGGCTTCAGCTCGCCGTTGCGGCGTTCCATGTTCATCATCATGGTGATGGGCACACCACCGGCAATCCATTCGGCAGCGGGGGCCGTCGTGTTGCGTACGGAAGACATGTAGCCGGTCTTGCCGTTGGCAATCAGTACAGAAGCCGTGTAGCCCAAAGAGTAGCAATAGTCGGCGTCGAAGTTGGACGGAGCGGCGCAACGGCCTTCGTAGCCGAAGAAGTGGTGCTGCGGAGCGAACTTGCCGACATACTTGCCTTCCTTCTTCCAGGCGGCGAGCTTGTTGCCGACCATTTCGGACAGCAGTTTCTCGGTTTCGATGAGCGACACCTGTACGTTGCCGTGCGGGTCGCGGTCGAGTGACAGCTGGCGGGCAACGCCTTCGGGCAGCGAGGCATAGATGGCTGCGTTCTCGGCAGACAGCTTGCTGATGATGTACTCACGCTGCTTGGAACGTTCGATGCCTGCAAACTCTTCGCCATTGGCGGCAAGGAAGTCGTTGAGCTCGGCAATCAGGCGCTTCATGGCGGGGATGAACTCAATCAGGCCTTCGGGGATCAATACCGTACCGAAGTTGTTGCCGTCCGCAGCGCGGTTGGCCACCACCTGGGCGATGTAGGTCACGATGTCATCGAGCGACATGTTCTTGGCCTCCACTTCTTCAGACACGATACAGATGTTGGGCTGTGTCTGCAAGGCGCATTCCAAGGCGATGTGCGAAGCCGAGCGGCCCATCAGCTTGATGAAGTGCCAGTACTTGCGGGCCGAGTTGCAGTCGCGTTCGATGTTGCCGATGACTTCGGCATAGGTCTTGCAAGCGGTGTCGAAACCGAAGGAAGTCTCAATCATATCGTTCTTCAAGTCGCCGTCGATGGTCTTGGGGCAGCCGATGACCTGGATGCCGTAGTTCTTGGCGGCATAGTATTCGGCCAGCACGCAGGCGTTGGTGTTGGAGTCATCACCACCGATGATCACCAGGGCCTTGATGCCCAGTTCCTTCAAGATTTCATAGCCTTTCTCGAACTGGTCTTCTTTTTCCAGCTTGGTACGTCCGGAGCCGATGATGTCGAAGCCGCCCGTGTTGCGGTATTCGTCAATGATGTCGGCTGTCAGCTCCTTGTAGTTGTGGTCCACCAGACCGCCGGGGCCGAGGATGAAGCCATAGAGCTTGTTGGCGGGATTCATCTTCTTCACACCGTCAAACAGACCGGAGATCACGTTGTGTCCGCCCGGTGCCTGACCGCCCGAAAGAATCACGCCCACATTCATCGGGGCATACTCCTTCGCTTCGCCTTCTTCAAACTTCAACAGCGGCATGCCGTAAGTGTTGGGGAACAGTTTCTGGATGGCTTCCTGGTCGGCCACCGACTGGGTAGGCTCGCCTTCCTGTACCTTTACGGCACCCAGCAATGCCTTGGGCAATTTGGGCTGATAAGCAGCTCTTGCAATTTGTAATGCACTTTTCGTCATAATGTTACGTTAAATTTATAAAGGTGTATAACTTTCTCTTTCGTGCAAATTTCGCATTTTTCCGTGAATTATGAAAATCTACGCCGATGTTTTTTTGCCCAAGGCAGCAAAAAGGAGGGGCGGCGGACGGCCACCCGCACGCTTTGTAAACATTTCGCCCTCTCCGCCACAATCTCCCCCATCGGGGGAAAACGCTTTAAGCGTTACCTACGGTAGTATTTT